>CACXFP010000044.1 GCA_902766985.1 uncultured Bacteroidia bacterium
CAAAGATTGAACCTTCACGGGGAAAGGCCGGAAAATATCTCATCATAGCATAAAAATTCTTATATTTAGGGTCGGAAATTATTAACGCTTCATAATATGAAATCTCTCAGACTCACCATCTTCCTCATGGCTGCAGCCTTCGCGGCCGTTTCCTGCGGCGCAGGATTCGATTCTTCAAGGGCCCTTGTCGGAGGAGTGAAAGCCCTTCAGGCCGCTACCGTCACCGATGCGCAGATACAAGCCTACGTGCACCAGTACATCCAGGCCCTGGACGCCCAGAGCCCCGTCCTTCCCGAATCGGACGCATATGTCAAGAGGCTCCGCAAACTCACCGCCGGACTGACCGACGTCGACGGTGTCCCCCTGAATTTCAAAGTGTACAAGACCAACGACGTGAACGCCTTCGCATGCGCCGACGGCAGCGTAAGGGTATATACCGGCCTTATGGACCTGATGGACGACAACGAGGTCCTGGGTGTCATAGGTCATGAAATCGGCCATGTAGCCCTCAAGCATACAAAGAAGCAGATGAAGCATGCGCTTATGACTTCCGCGGCCCTGGATGCGGTAGCATCTACCGGACAGGTTGCGGCAGCCCTCACGGACTCCCAGCTCGGAGCCCTCGGCGAGGCCATATCCGGCGCCCAGTTCTCCCAGAAGCAGGAGAGCCAGGCGGACGACTTCGGCTATGAATTCATCAAGGCCGCGGGCAAGAACCCCTGGGCAATGGCCATGGCGTTCGAGAAACTCCAGTCAATCAGCGGAGGCTCCACTGCCGGGAACGCAGCATCAGGCAGAAGTTCAGGAGCCAGCATCCTGTCTTCTCATCCCAGCACTGCATCCAGGATCGCGAACATGTCGAAGAGGGCGACCGCTGACGGCTTCAAGCGCCCTGCATCATCCAAGAAATAACATAATCCAAATACATTCAAAATGAACATTTCCAGAAAAATCGCCCTTTCCATCAGCATCCTCCTGCCCATCCTCATGAGCGCAGGGCCAAGAGATTTCAACAGGATTCCGTTTTTCTGGAAATGGCTTTCGGAAAAAGAGGTCGCCTTTACCTACGACGGCACCTTCACGGACGAGGATGCATTCAGCGTAAACGTAAAAGGCAACAAGGTAACCAAGGGCATCAAGGCTCCGGCCAGATATGCTCAGTTCCCGGTGAACCCCGAGGGGGCGGTGAACCTCACCTACTCCCCGGACTCAACCATGCTTGCCTTCACCAGGGCAAACGACCTGTTTGTCGTGGATGTGGCCTCCGGGAAGGAACGGCGCCTGACATTCGACGGCAACGACCTGATCCTCAACGGATATGCCTCTTGGGTATATTATGAGGAGATTTTCGGCCGCCCGTCCCGCTACCGCGCGTTCTGGTGGTCTCCGGATTCGAAGAAGCTGGCCTTCTACCGTTTCGACAACTCCCAGGTGCCGATGTTCCCCATCTATTCAGCCAAGGGTCAGGACGGGAGCCTTCGCCAGACAAGATACCCCAAAGCCGGAGAACCCAATCCCAAGGTAAGGATCGGCATTATCGACATCACCCGGTCCGTCGGAACCGTCTGGGCTGATTTCAATGAGGACGATGACCAGTATTTCGGGACTCCGTTCTGGGGTGCCGACAGCAAGGAGTTCTTCGTCTCAAGGGAGCCCAGGATCCAGAACACACTCGACCTCTATTCCATTTCCCCCGCGGACGGAAGCAAGAAACACATCTATCACGAGCAATACAAGACCTGGCTGGATTGGATCGACGGCATGGTTTTCGGCAAGGACGGGCTGTACATGGCCAGGAGCTTCGAAACCGGCTGGTCGCAGATATACTATCTTTCTTATGACGGAAAAACCCTGAAGCGCCTCACCGACGGTCCCAACTGGAGGGTCAGCATCCTGAGGGTCGATGAGAGTGCGGGAGATGTCTTCTTCACCGCGGAAAGGGACTCCAGGGTACGCCAGAGCCTATACAAAGTCGACAGGAAGGGCCGGATATCGGCCCTCACCGACACGGAGCTGAACGTGTCCCAGGTGAGTTTCTCACCCGACGGCAAGCATTTCGTATGCTCCCTCTCCAACCTCACCACTCCCAACCAGATCTGGCTGTTCAACTCATCCGGCGGGAAAGGCTACAAGGTGGCTGACATGGCCTCCCCAAGCTTCGATCCCGGATCATATTCCCTGCCCCGCCTCATCACCCTGACGACAAAGGACGGGCTGGAACTCCCCGCCACGGTGACCTACCCTAAGGGATTCGTGCCTGACGGCTCCGTGAAATATCCTGTGCACATGGACATTTACGGCGGCCCCGACTCCCCGCAGGTCAACGACCGCTGGCGCACACCGAACCCGTCTTCCGAATGGTGGTCTGAAAACGGAATCATCGAGGTTTATGCCGACTGCCGCGCCTCCGGGCACAACGGGCGGGAAGGCCTCGACCAGATCTACAGGCATCTTGCAGACTTGGAAATCAAGGACTTCGTGGAATGGGCGGAGTATTTCCAGAGCCTTCCCTATGTCAAAGGCGACAAGATAGGGGTCGAAGGTTTCTCTTTCGGCGGGACGATGACGACCCTACTCGTCTGCACCGCTCCGGACAAATTCCACTACGGAATTGCCGGAGGCGGCGTATATGACTGGGCCCTGTACGACACCCACTACACGGAAAGGTTCATGGAAAGCCCCCAGACCAATCCCGAAGGATACAGGGCGACCCGCGTTATAGACAGGATTTCAGGCTATCCCACCAAGGAGGACGGAAAGCTTCCGGAGAATGGAGTCGAAGAGGTGATGCTCAAGATCACCCATGGCACCGGAGACGACAATGTCCACTTCCAGAACACATTGCAGCTCATCGACAAGCTGCAGGAAGAGGGCAAGCGGTTCGAATTCATGATATATCCCGACGGCATGCACGGCTACCGCGGCTACCAGGGCCGCCACTTCAACGAAGCCAACCGCGCTTTCTGGCTGAAATACCTGAAGAATCAGTAGACCGGGTCAGTCCCGGCATCGGCAACGCTCCCAGAATACACGGCCTTCCGGCCGCAATGCTCGCTTATGCCCCATCCTGTATCAATTTAGTCCCGGCATCGGCAACGCTCCCAGAATACACGGCCTTCCGGCCGCAATGCTCGCTTTTGCCGATGCCGGGGCTGGCCGTCAGAACAGGCGGTCGGGGAAGTTGACGAGATAGACTTTGGATACGGCGCGGGTGAGGGCGGTGTAGAGCCATTTCAGGTCGTCGACAGTAATCTCTTCCTGCCACAATGGATTGTCAATGAACACGCACTGCCACTGGCCTCCCTGCGACTTGTGGCAGGTGACAGCCTCGGCATACTTCAGTTGGAGGGCATTGTAGTACGGATCCTCCTTCACCGCATCATACCTCTTTTTCTTCGTCGCCAGATAGGAATAATCCTCCAGGACACCCTGGTAGAGGGCGTTCTGCTGCTCATACGTCAGGGCGGCAGACTCGGACGAAAGGGTGTCCAGGCAGACCTTGGCCGTGATTTCCTGGTCCCCATAGTCGGGGAAAGACAGCGATGCCGTGGCGAAATGGAGTCCGTATCTCTCCTCGAAGCCCCTTATCTTCAGGAGTTTTGCGATATCACCGTTGGCGATGTAATCCATCCCCTCCACATCTGACACGAACTGGTAGCAGTTCTTCACTATCATCAGCTTGTCCCCCCTTACCAGGGATTCCTCCTTATACTGGACCATCGACCTTATCCCGGCATTGTAACGGTTCGCCCGGCGGTTGGAACGGCAGAGCACGATGACTTCGTCCTCCCCCCACTTCCCATAAGCGTCCGAGAGTGTTTCCAGGAGTTCCCCACCCCCGATCCTCTCCATATCATCGAAACCGTTGACGCGGAACTTCACCTCCGAGGGATCGTACTCACCCTCCCCCGCCGCTATCATCCTCCTGAGCGCCGTAGCATTGAACAGGATACCTGATTCTTTCTCTTGACGGACAACCGTGGTAAGTGTCGAATACAGGACCCCCGAGAACCCTTCCATGTAATCCGGAGAGAGGGCGGGGCTTTCATCCAGGCCCACAGGAGGAAGCTGGGCGGCATCCCCGACCATGATCAGCCTGCATCCCAGGCCGTTGCGGACGAAAGTCACGAGGTCCTCCAGGAGGTTTCCCGAACCGAACACGGCGCTCTTCTGCTCAGCGGAATCAATCCCGATGAGCGAGACCTCGTCGACTATGAAAAGGGTGTCCCTGGCCTTGTTCGGGGAAAGGGAGAATTCGCCGAAAGCACTGCTGCCAAGGCTCTTCTGCCTGTAGATATGCTTGTGGATAGTGTAGGCCGGAGCGTGGGTATATGAGGAAAGGACCTTGGCGGAACGGCCGGTTGGGGCCAGAAGGACTACCGGGACCTTGAGGCCCTTCATCACCGAAACTACCGCAGCCATGGCCGTCGTCTTTCCTGTGCCGGCATATCCGTTCACCACGAGGATGTCCCCGTTGTCTTCGGTAAGGAAGGAAGCGACGTCCCTGAAAAGGGACTCCTGGCAGGACGTGGGTTCATACCCGAGACTGGCCTTGAACCGGCCGAATAGGAAATCCCCCCTGTCCATGCCCCTCTAGAATTTCTTTTCGGGATTGAACAGCAGATAAAGGACTGCTAAGACCGGATACATCTCCACCCTGCCGAGGAACATGTCCACGGTGTAGACGAACTTGGAAAAGGCTGGCAGGAGCCCGTAGTTGCCGAAAGTGCCTACGTCACCCACCGAAGGGCCCACATTGCCCAGTGAGGACAGGGTGGCCATCAGGGAGGTCTCCATTCCTCCTCCCACGACCATGGAGAGGATGGCGCTGATGATCCAGACCACGAAGAACATGGCGATGTACATTACGTGGGGATAGATGTTGTCACGTGATACCACGGTTCCGCCGATATGGACTTCATGGACGGAATTGGGATGGATGGATTCCTTGATATTCGCCACCAGGAGCCTGGAGAGAAGGACGATGCGGTCGGTCTTGAGACCACCGGTAGTGGACCCGGCCATTCCGCAGACCGTGCCTGCGAACATTATCAGCAGGGACAGGAAATACGGCCAGTTGCTGTTGTCCGCTGTCGCGAACCCTGTCGTGGATGCATAGCTCAGCATCTGGAATGAGCCGTCCAGGATGGCCTGGCCCCACGTCGCAGCATAGTTCCCGTTCTTGAGCACAAGGGCGGCAATGATGGAAAACATGCAAAGATAGGACAGGTATACCTTGAGGATAGGATTGTTGAGAGGTTTCAGGGAACGGGTGACCACTGCAAAGAAGACCATGCCGAAATGCATTGAGGCAAGCAGCATGAACACCATGGAAATCAAGGTTATGGGGAGGGAATTGAAAGAGGCTATGCTGAAGTTCCTGGTGCTGAATCCACCTGTGGCGGAAACGCTGAAGGCATGGCAGATTGCGTCAAGCCATGACATTCCGGCTATCTTGTAACAGACGAACGACGCCAGAACAAGCCCGAGATAGACGGAAGAGAAAATCACTATAGTCTTGTTCGTCCTCGACCTGTATCCGGAACGGGAAAGGGAGGACAACTCCATATTCGTCAGGCGGAGCCTCACCGGTGCGGCATTGGGGATTATCAGGAGGAGGAAAACAACAACTCCCAAGCCCCCGATGAAATGGGTGGACGCCCTCCAGAAAAGCAGGCTGTTCGGAAGGGCTTCGACATTGGCCAGGATCGTGGCGCCTGTGGTGGTATAGCCGGAAACGCTTTCGAACCAGGCATCTATGATGCTGAAAGGTCCGCCCCAAAGGGCATAGGGCAGCATTCCGAATATGAATGACAGAAGCCAGGACAGGACGATGACCAGATATCCGTCCTTCATGGTTATGGCCGATGTCTTCCGCACGAAGATGAAGGGGAAGATGCCGACGATGAAGGTTATCGTAAAGCTGATGATGAGGGCGGCAAGGGCGCTGTCGTTTCCGTTCATTACGGAAACGATTATGGAAAGGAACATGAACAAGGCGCTGACAAGCAGGGCCGTGCCCACGTTTCGGGATATAACCTTAAGATTCATCTTTCCCTTCCCTTTCGGCGATCCTGTCCCTGAGGTCGCTGACCCTCTTCCGCAGCTGGCGGTTCTCGCCGGTGAGTTCCTTCAGTCCGCGGTTAAGCTCGACCAGCTGGTCGTCCCCGTCAAATTCGTAGGTATACTTCCTGTCGGAAGCGCGGTAGTCGTCAAGGCCCCGGAGCATCTTGTAGACCGGGTTCACATAGTAGGAAAGGAGGAATACCAGAAGCATGACTATCAGCAGCAGGCCGACGGCGACAGCCACAATGCCGGGGATGATGCTCCTGTAGAATCCCCTGTCGAAAGTGGCGGAATTGCGACCGAGGTCATTGTATACCGCGGTGCTGAGATTGTCGATGTCCCGGCTCAGGCGGTTGTATTTCGGCTGTAGCCTCTCGAAGTACCACGCCCTGGAATTGATGAAATCGGAGATGAGCACATTCTCAAGCTCGAGCGAGGTGAGCATGTAGGCCTGGTAGGAATACACCACCGAGTCGGCCAGGGGCATGCTGTTGGTGGACTTGAGGGCAGACTTGAGGGAGTCGCACCTGGACAGGAACTCCTCCTGGTTGAAATCCGGCACGGCGCTAGTGCTCTCGTCCCCCACGACGGCAAGGATGTCGAGGTTGTAGGCGTTAGCCACCTCGGAAAGCTTCCGGGCCGCGTTGATGCTCTTGATGTTGCCGGCAAAGAGATCGGACACGTAATTGTTCATCCTGGTGAATTCCATCACAGAAATAATGCTGGAAATCAAGAGGGTCACGGCAATCGCGCTGAGGCTGAACACAAGTTTCATCCTCATCCCGGGCCGGGCGTCCCTTACCTTGGTTATCTTTCTTCTGAATGACATAACTGCCGGTCGTTCAACACGCAAATATATGAAAAAAACCCTAAAGGATATTCATGCTCTGCTCCCGGACTTTTTCCAGCTCGTCCTTCATCCTCACGACAAGTTTCTGGATGGCCGTGTCATTGGCCTTGGAACCGGTAGTGTTTATTTCCCTTCCCATCTCCTGGATGATGAATCCCAGCTTGCGGCCGGGGGCGGGGTCGCCATCCAGAGTATCGATGAAATATTTGCAATGCTGCCTGAGGCGGACATTCTCCTCGTTTATGTCCAGTTTTTCCAGATAATAGACCATTTCCTGCTCGAAACGGGCTTCGTCATATTTCTGGGAGAGTTCCTCGAGGTTTTTGCTGAGCCTTTCCCTCACGGCGGCAAGCCTTTCCGGGGCAAGGGATTCCACCTCGTCCTCGAAGGCGAGGATGTTCCCCACACGTGATACGACGTCCTTCCTGAGGGCCTCCCCTTCCTTTATCCTGAACTCCTCCACGGCGGCGAGCGCACGGTCTATCGCGTCCTCGACGACGGGCCAGTTCCCTTCAGAGACCACTTCCTTCTTCGAAGTGTCCACTACGTCCGGGAATCTCAGGATGGCTGCGAGAATCTCGTTGTTGATGCGGTCGGTCGTGGAAATGTTTGCCATGGAAAAGCCCTGCAGGGAATTGCGAAGGTCGAGAATCCTGGTGTAATACTCCTTGACGGCCTCCACGTTGATGGTCCTGGCGCTTTCTCCGGCGGAAGGCTCCCACGTGGCGAACACGTCGATCGTCCCGCGCTGGAGCGCCTTCGCAATCTTCTGACGCACATAGAGGTCCTTGTCCCTTGGGAAAAGGGATGTCTTTATGTTCACGTCCGAATTCTTCCCGTTCAGCGTGCGGATCTCCACCGTAATCCTTCCTCCTTCAAGCAAAGCCTCAGCCTTGCCGTATCCGGTCATTGACTTAACCATATCCAAACTAATTTGGACGTAAAAATACATAATCTTGCGAAGAATTGCTATTTTTGCGAGTTAATTGGAATAAAATGGCGGAACTTGAAAACAAGAATGCGGTTGAGCCGCGCAGCAAGAATTTCCTCGAAGAAATAATAGAGGCCGACCTCGCCTCCGGAAAGATGGACAGCATCATGACCCGTTTCCCTCCGGAGCCCAACGGCTACCTGCATCTTGGCCACGCCAAGAGCATCTGCCTCAATTTCGGACTCGCCCAGAAATACGGAGGCAAGACCAACCTCCGCTATGACGACACGAATCCCACCAAGGAGGACACGGAATATGTGGACGCCATAAAGGAAGACATCAAGTGGCTAGGTTTCCAGTGGGACAAGGAACTCTATGCCTCCGACTATTTCGACCAGCTGTATGAATGGGCTGAAGAACTCATCAACAAAGGCCTAGCCTACGTGGATGACCAGTCCCAGGAGGAAATAAGCAAGGGGCGCGGCACGGTGGAAACCCCCGGCACCGAGAGTCCCTGGAGAAACCGCAGTGTCGAGGAGAACCTCCGTCTCTTCCGCGAAATGAGGGACGGGAAGTATCCTGACGGAGCCAAGGTGCTGCGCGCCAAGATAGACATGACCCATCCCAACATGTTCTTCAGGGATCCCATCCTCTATCGCATCAAG
>CACXFP010000045.1 GCA_902766985.1 uncultured Bacteroidia bacterium
TCTGGTGCTTCACGGCGTGAGAGTTCGAGTCTCTCCACCCGCACAAGGAGACAAGTTCAGTTGGACTTGTCTCTTTTGAGAGAACCTATATAGTATGAGATGTCAATTCTTTATCATTAAGAAAACGAACAGGACATTATCGTTTTGAATTGACGAGGTCTTTCAGTTTTATCCTCTGGAAGACGAGGTTCGCGACCGTTCCTTCGTAGAAAATGCCTACAGTCTCCCTGTCAACCATGGTCATGCTGGGATAGCCGCTCCCGATGTCTTCGTCAAGCATCACCTTATCGGCCTCGTTCCAGGTCATCCCCTTGTCCAGGCTTGCTTTTATGGTCATCTTGCAGCGGGATTCGTCGCTGTCGCAGTTGGCGAACAGGAGGATGTCCCTCCCAAGACTGTTCTCTTCTGCGGGAGAGAATATCAGGCTGGCGTTGCATTGCCGCTCGATGAGGGCGTTCCTGCTGGTCGGATGAGCCTCCCAGGTTTCTCCGAGGTCCTTGGTAATGAATACCGAGCGCATGAACAGTCCGGGAATTTCATTCCTCGCATTCAGCATCAGGATGCCCGGCTCGATTTCCGCCACCTGGCATTCGTCGCCCCCCGTCATCAGCTCTCCCGTCTTGCTGCAATGCCAGGTCGCCCCGTGGTCCTTGCTGTACACAAGCACCGGATGGGCCTGGTAAGAGTGGTCCCAATATCGCGCGCCGAAGACCAGGGTGCCGTCGCGCATCGCTATCCCGCTGCCGGGACTCTGGCACATCAGCGTCCAGGAAGGGTCGGCTATGCTCGAAGTGACGTCGATGGGACGCGACCAGGTCTTCCCGTCATCAGTGCTTTTCGCCATGACCATGCGGTAATAGCTGCCCTTCGGGGTTTGTCCGGAGTAGTTGGCCATTTCGTCAGCCCCCAATCTCTCTCCATGTATCCGGAGGGCGATAACCCAGAGGGTCTTTGTCGCAGGGTCGAAGAGGATTGCCGGGTCTCCGACACCGTTCTGCGCGGATGGGAGATTGTCATGCCCGGAGAAGTCAAGTGCGGGCTGGGCGTCCTTCCAGGTATGTCCTCCGTCGGTGCTCCGGCTGCAGCCCACGTCGATATGCTCCTGCAGATCATCCAGCCTGTTGTAGCGGCGGTCATAGACCGCGACCAGAGTGCCTTTGTCCGTAGTGGCTATGCCCGGGATGCGGAAATGTTTCGAGCCGTTTTCCCCGTGATATTTAACACCATAGCCGGCCCTGTGCATTTTCTTTCCGGTCCCGTCAAGCTCCACGGGAACCGGCCTGCCGCTCAGGGACACTTCCGTTATGCTGCCGGAAAACTTGCTGTCAAGGGAAGCGTTCTTTTTCAGCTGAACGCTCACCCACAAGTAGTTGACGCCTTCGTACAAGGAGTATGGTCCAGGGAGCCTTATTTCAGCCCCGGTTTCAAATCTTCCCTTAATCTCGCTTATCAGCCTTGAATATGATGGAAAGGCGGGATCACCCCTATGCAAACTTCTCCAGTCCAGGTACTTGACCGGTTCGAACTTATCCGGCTTGCTCCTTGAAAACGAGCTTATCCCACCGTAAAACAGCTTGAGAGACCTGATGGCTCCGACATCGGAACCTTCGTCGAAAACGAGGCTTACGCCGTCAAGACAGTCCCCTTCGCCAGCTCCCAGACGGATTTTGAAAAGGATGTTGTCCGGCTGAGTGGTCAGTACGGGGAGTTGGGTATCATGCACCTGGGCGGTGCCGGGAGACTGTGCCGAGGCCGCAGCGCATAAAAACGCAAAAATCAGGAATAGGGATAGTCTCTTCATATACAGGCGGATTAATCGTGGTATCATTTTCAAATATAAGAATAATTCTCCATTACCTGATTATTTCGTATTTTTGTATCTGCACTAAACTCCAAGACATGACCAATATCGACAAGGTACTCGCATTCAATCGCGAATACGTCGCTTCCGAAAAATACAGGGAGCATGTTACCGATAAATTCCCGGACATGAAGCTGGCGGTCCTCAGCTGCATGGATACCCGCCTTTCCGTCCTTCTCCAGGAAGCCCTCGGGCTGAAAAACGGGGACGCCAAGATTATCAAGAATGCA
>CACXFP010000046.1 GCA_902766985.1 uncultured Bacteroidia bacterium
CAGGTATTCCATGGCTCAAATGTACTCATTTCCTGCGAAACTTGAAAACCACCGGGATCAATACCTGATTGAAATCCCCACTTGTACGGAATTATACGTCGGTACCTGTTTCGAGGAATTCCCGACAGCCGGCTTATAACCCACGCTCAGACCCATGTCGTGATACCATACCCCGGCTTTGAAACCCAGGCGGAAACCGCTGTTGGTGTTCAAATTATCCTGCCTGCTGATTCCGGAAACATCCTGGATCGAATACACGTTTTTCAAACTGGTTACTCCGAAGCCGGGGATAACGAAAACGCCGGCTTTCCAGTCCCCGAATTCCCTGATATAGCCGATTTGAAGGCCCATGAGGTTTTCTGACCAGGTGGAGCTGGCATTGCACCAATTCGAGGGGGTGGCAATGATGCTTCCGTCATCTGCAAAGGAATATCCCTTTTGGAGACGATTGACATTCACGTCTTCGAGAAGGCCCACCGAAATTACATTCTCATTCCTCCCGGGCCTGTATTGCAGGCCGGCAAGGTGCAAAGCGGCATACCAACCGGTTGACTTGAGCTGCTCGGGAGCGCCTGACAGATAATTGACTCCGGTGGCCAGTTCTTCAAACGCCACGACGGACCAAGTGGGCTTCAACGCCCGCGTTGTAATCCCGAAGACGGGTACTTCGAAGTTCAACTTCCTACCGACAACCGTTGAGACGGTATCCGGGGCCTGGGCAAAAACCTCTATTGCCGTAAGGCCTGCGACAAGAATCAGAAAAGCTTTCTTTATCATGGTGTAAATTATTGTTTGTCAAACATTTTTCGTAAATCGTCGAGCGTAGCGGCCCCTTCCAGGTAAAGGATCGTGACCTTCCATTTATCCCCGACCTCCCTGGCCTGGTAGCAGAGGTAACGGTTCATCTTTCCGGTCGACAAAGGCTGCACAAGCGCATAGGTCAGCAGGTCTCCGACCTTCTCCGTCTCATTGACGGCGGCTCCGTCTGCATCGGCTTCTACCAATGCCGCCACCTTTCGGGTCAATGCTTCATTTGCCAGGAAGCTGATGCCCCGGTAGTAATCCAGCTGATACGCCGCCATGCTGCTGCCACGCACCTCCGTCACTACCATCTGCTTCCTGGGAACCACTTTCCCCTGGAACACCGGATAGCAGTTGAGGTCCCGCTGGGCCGATGCGGAGAGTGCCAGCAGCAAGAGCGCCATGAGGGTAACAATTGTCTTTTTCATCGTTTGAACATTTCTATAAGGTTGGCTTCGGCAGGCGTCTGTCCGCCGAAGAAATCTGCCAGAGAGGCATCTACCGTTGCCATGATCATCTCCTTGTCTGAAGATTTTTCACCATAGGCCAGACGGACCCATTCATCAGAAGACGGAATCCTGTCCGGCTTCGCGGGATTGAGGCCGATCGCTACGATGATGGCAACGCTGGCGGCGACGGCCGCGAAAGAAAACATCCGGACGGTCCTTGCCTTTCGGACGGTCTTCTCTTTGCCGATGGACAGGTATCCGAGCACACCCCGGATTTCCTCAAAGTCGGGATCCTTTGTCCTGGCGGCATACAGGGCCAGTTCCCGCTCCTCCTCAGGGGTCGTTTCTGCATCCCAGTAACGCTGCATCAGGGTTGTGTATTTCTCTTTATCTGTCATCTTTCAGTGCTTCTCTAAGGGTTTTGCGGGCGCGGGAGAGTTGCATCCTCACTGCGGCTGGCTCCATTCCGATTTCCTTGGCGATGTCTTCCAGCGTTCGTCCGCCATATTCTTTCTCTTCCAATATGTATCGTTGGGTATCTGTAAGAAGTGTCTGTATCTTTTGGTGCATCTTTTCGTAGGCCTCTTCTTTGTCGGCCTGGTCCGGAGGATCCTCGGAAATATCCGTTTTCAGGCTGACCGGCCTGTTTCGCCGCCGTTCATTCAAGCTGGCATTCCGGACAGACCTGGCCAGCAACGAGTCGGCCTCTTTTTCGGATTGCAACGGATATCGGCGTTGCCAGAGCCTGACAAAACAGTCCTGCAGGATATCCTCTGCATCGGCCGCATCCGGAAGCATC
>CACXFP010000047.1 GCA_902766985.1 uncultured Bacteroidia bacterium
CCTTATCTTACCCTGAAAGGCGGCCTGACCGACGAGGATTTCTCCATGCAGCAGAACGCCTCCTTCCATAACATGACCTTCCTGGAAAGGTCTATGGCAGTGAGCCTTGCGCCTTCCATCCATGTCGGTTTCGACGCCCAGTATTCCCGCGACTGGCTCTGGCTGGGAGCGGGGGTTTTCGGCCCGGAGGCTGCGACCGGGGACCATGTGGACGGGGTGGCTGAGAACAACCGACTTGGCCGTGACGAGGGCCTTTCCTGGACGGGGAAAATCGCGTTCAGGCCTCTTTACAAGAATCCTGACGCCGGCCTGCACATAGGCGGAGCTTTTTCCCGCCGCGACCCCAAACTGTCTTCCGGGGCCGGCTACAAGGCCGTGAGATATTCCTCCCGCAACGCTACGGCCATCAATACCAAGAAGTATCTGGATACCGGAATAATAGGCCAGGTGGACCATGAAAGGGCGTGGATTGCGGAACTGGCCGGTTTCTGGAAGGGACTGTATTTCGAAAATGCGTACATCGCCCGTGGCGCTTTCCTGGAAAACGGGCTCGGACATCAGTGGGCCAGGGGATTCTACTCGCAGGCAAGCTACCTTCTTTTCGGAAGCAGGCAGAAATTCGATTATGACGAGGACCAGCCTGCCGGGGTGGATTTCGGTGCCAACAAGGGAGACCTGGAGCTGGCCGCGCGTTTCGACTGGTGCGACCTGAACACCGTAGCCTTCAAAGGGGGGTCCTGCAAGGCTTTCACACTCGGCGTCAACTGGTTCCCTACGCACAACGTCAAACTGATGCTCAACTGGACCTACAACAATAACGACCGCTTTGCCGACGGCGCCGGAACCCTTACTTCAGGGGACACGGGCGTAGACTACCACATGCTCGCCATGCGGCTTCAGGTGAGGTTCTGACGCCCGCCAGAACAAGGACCCGCAGTGGTTTCCGGTCAGCGCCAAATAGCAAAGAAGGTGTATTCCTTGCGCAAGTCTTGGAATACACCCTCTTCGATAAGTATTTATGTCAAAGAAGCCTACTGTGCCGGTCTGAAAGCATCATATCCATTAGCCAGTGGGCCTAACTCGACATGATATGTATTGTATGAATACATACTGTTGTTCTCGTACAGGTTGGTGAGGTCGTAGTAACTCGGGTCTCCGTTGTAGTCAGCATAGGTGGACACGAAGATCATACCGTAGTCGCGAAATTCAAAACCGGTAGGGCATCCGTTGATGGAGAAGCATTTGTACACGCCCATGTCGTCCTCCCCTTCGTCTCCGGTGAGATTCAGGATAACATGGTAGCCTTTTCCAAATACATCCTTGTACCTGTACTGGTTAGGGAAGATCGGATTGTGCTGGAAAGTCGTAGGGAATTCAAAACCGCCCATGATGGGCGCAAGCGGCCGTTTGCTGTACTGGACCCTGTATGTGCCCTCACAGATGTCTTCCCAGATAACTCCGAAGACACGGATTGTCTTGACCGTGGCCTTTCCGCCGGATACGGCTGCGACACTCAGGTCATAGAACCCGTTCAGACCGGTTATATAACTCTCTGTCACGGAGTTGGCGACGGCTCCGCTAACTTCGGTGCCGTTCTTTACGACATAGTCGGCATAACCGTCCTTACCCATGGAAGCGAGATTGCTCTGGTAAGAGAGGGTGTCTTCATAGAAGACGTACACCTTCTGCGCCTTGTCGTTGGTGGCGATACGGAGACGGAGGTCGCTGTCCGGATTGTGCGAATCATCATCGGCGGCATATGCAAATACCACAGCAGTAGGATCTGAAGTCGTTCCAGGCTCGGTTCCTTCCTCAGCTTTCTGGCAGGAAGCAAGGGCTCCTGCGAAAGCGAAAGTCAAAAATATAGAAAGATATTTTTTCATAATTCGTCGTGATTAGAATACAAATTCAGGAGAATCACTGGTGGGTTTCACCACATACGGATTGTTCACCAGGTCGAAGTTATATTTGCTCTCAGTCTCGATGATAGGCCATATCATCCTGTCGGGAGCGGTCTCGATATTCCAACGGAAGTTGGGCTGATGGTTGGTGTTCTTGTAGCTGCGGATGACACCCTTCTCAAGCCTCTTGATGTCGAACATGGAAAGACCTTCACCCCAGAACTCTACGCGGCGCTGCCACCATACCTCGTTGATGAAAGGACCGGAAGAAGTGTTGTAGTAGGAGTCGCGGTGGGTGCCATACTGGTAGGAAGCGTCGCGGGTCTTGGCGAATGCGGTAAGGAGGGAAATACCCTCGGATTCATTGAGCCTTCCTGCGGCCTCGGCCTCGATAAGATACATCTCCTCGACCCTCATCATAGGCACGGAGCAGACGAAACCTTTATGTTGGTCCTTGCGGCCGTCATCTCCGCCGTTCATGCGGAACTTGAGTTCGACACCTCCCACGAGATCGGTTACCTTGGTAGCGACCACAGCGGTGTAGATCTGTCGAGGATAGTTGGTGTATTTTGAGAGGGCTGCCCAGTACTCGTCTTCATCCGCGATTTCATCAATGGCAAAATCCACATAGCACTTCTTGCGGAAGTCGGTAGCGGGGATAGTCTCATAAAGATGGCGGTCGATCTTCTTAACGGAACCATAGTTTCCGGCATATCCGCAGGAAGATCCTCCCGGATATATATCGCCGTTAAGGGACTCGACGAACATCATGGAACCCCAGCTGGAGTCAGCGTCATTGAGAAGGATACCATCATCGTCTTCACGATAGCGGCAGCCTAGCATCCAGGAAGAATTCGGCTTGTTGAAGCCGTCTTCCCAACTGGTGTACTGGTCTTCGGTCATGATGCTGTAGCCGCTCTGGGCGAGTTTGGCATACTTCTTTGCATTTTCCCATTCTCCCTTGAGGAGGAAGGCGCGGGCTTTGAGACCATAGACTACGGACTGGTCGGGGAAATAAACATTCTCCCGTTTGTAACCTTCCAGATATTCTTCAGCCTTGTCGAGATCACCAAGGATGAAGGTCATCATGTCTGTCCAGGATGCCCGGGGATTGTGGGTGTAATCCATGACGGCTTCGGTAACAATGGGAACCGTCATCCCGTCAGGATCCGCAGTATAGGGCTTCTGGCAATATGACTGGGCAAGGTCAAGGTAGAAAAGGGCCCTGAAAGCATAGGCGATGCCGGCACCGTTCCTGTGCTCTTCGATAGGGTCTTCCCCAGCTAAAGCGATTACGTTGTTGCATGCCTTGATCTGCTTGTAGTAGAAAGTCCAGGGAATCTGGCACACAAGATACCTGGGGTTCATCGATGTGTGTCCTTCATACCAGCTTGAGAACCAGTCGTTACCTCCGGCCCAGACCATGTCCTGACCGGTCATATCCCTCATTATCAATTCTCCAGGATATTTAAGGTCATAAGGATAAGGCTGAGACGCACCGGTGGTGCCGAAATCAAAACCTCCGCACATGGCCACCTCGATGGCATTTACGAAGTTGTCAAATGATCCGGGAGCGCTTGCTGCCTGGTCCGCAGTAACGGTTTTCTGCTGGGGATCAAACTCCTTGATGCAGCTGGAGGAGAGAATCAGAAGGGCAGCGATGGAAAGTATGTAAATTATCTTTTTCATAATCATTATCTCCTTCTAATTAAAAAGTAAACTGAATACCGGCGGAAATATTGCGGGTGGGCGAGTAAACGGCCACCGTGGTGTTTCCACCATAAGAGTAGCGGGGATCGAGACCCTTGCGGGCGGACCAGAAGCAGAGGTTCTCACCGGCTGCGTAGATTCTGACAGCAGGCTGTTCCTTGAAGAATTTGTTGGCAGGAATGGTGTAGCCTACGGTGAAGGACTGGAAGTTAAGGTATGAAGCAGAGGTCATGAACCTGTCCGAAGACGAGGTTGCATACTGGTCTGAGAACATCCAGCGGGGAACGTCACTTGTGGCATTGTCAGGAGACCAGCTCCTGTTCCAACTTGCAGAAAAGGCGCTTCCTGCTTCTTCATCCTTTGACCAAGGGGACATCAGGGATGCGTAGCGGGAGTCAAACAGTTTCCCGCCCAACTGGAAGTCGAACATCACGGATGCGTCGAAATTCTTCCATACGATGCCGGTGCCGAATCCTCCGAACACCTTTGGAAGGACGCAGCCGTTGACGTAGTACGAAGCCTCGTTGAAGTCGTCGGTCGTGTAGTCCATGTTCTTGCCGGGACGGTCGGAAGCGTTCTTGACGTCCTTATCGACCCAGTAGAGGGCCTTGCCCTGGTCGCTCACTCCTGCATACCTCACGCGGAAGGAGTTGTACATGGGCTTGCCTACTTCATACCAGTAGGATCCCTCTACGAAACCACCGGCATCTCCAGTCTTGGCGGAAGGGAGTGAAAGTACCTTGGTATCGTTGTGGGAAAGGTTCACGTTTGCATTCCACTGGAAGTCGCGGGTGCGGATGATGGAACCGTTGAGGGTGAGCTCGACACCATAGTTCCTGATGTCGCCGATGTTGCCATAATATCCGCGGGCACCTACTGACTCCGGAACGGAGATCCAGAAGAGGAGGTCGGAGGTCTTCTTGTTATAGACGTTTACCTCACCGCTGAGCCTGCCTTTCCAGAAAGAGAATTCCGATCCTACGTTGAAGTTGGTCGTAGTCTCCCATGTGATGTCCTTGTTTCCGAGTGATGCGAAGGATGCGCTCATGTGGGTATCATCCGCGGGGGACAGTGAATAGAGGTCTATGTAGTTGAACGCACCGATGCTATCGTTACCCTGCTGTCCTATTGAGGCCTTGAGCTTCAGGATGTCCACCCACGGAGCGTGGAAGAATTCTTCCTTGCTTATGATCCAGGCTCCTCCGACGGACCAGAAGTTACCCCACCTGTTATCCTTGGCGAAGTAGGAGGTGGCGTCTCGACGGAAGGAAAGGGATCCGTAGTACTTGTGCTGGTAGTTGTACTGTGCGCTTGCAAAATATCCCTCTACGTTGTAGTCGGTGGAATAAGATGAAGCGGATCCTTTCGGAACGCTCGCAAAAGCATCGATCTCGAGGATGTCCTCGGAGAATGCCCCACGCGCTTTAGCTTCGAGACTTCTGCCACGGGACCTGTAGTATTCATGTCCCACAAGGACGTTTACATTATGGTCCCCGAAACTGTTGTCGTAGGTCAGGGTCTGGATGTTATTGGTCCTTGAATTGGAATTCATTCTCCTTGTGAGGGCTCCGTTGGTTCCTGCCGAAGGACCTTCGAAACCGGTGGCCATGACGGTACCGTCACCGAAGCCCTTGATCACTGTCGAACTCACATTTCCGATGAGATGAGGGGTGAACCTGATCTCGGCGGTCAAAGTGCCGTTGATCTGGGTGCTGTTGGAGAAACTCTTATTCCATCTATTGGCTCCCAGAGGGTTGCCGGTGGATAGGAAGGCACGGGTTGAGCCATAGTAGCCGGCCGCTACACCGTAATCGTATTTCTCATGTCCATATTCGTCTGTGAGGATCACCACATTGCCTTTTTCGTCGAATCCGCGCATGAAAGCGGGATAGATAGGAGCAATCATGGTGGTGAAGTACATAAGGTTGCCTGCACCGAGGGAAGTGTCCATGTTGGGGTTGTTGGTGGTCTTGGAAGCCACGTAGTTGACGTTGGCGCCAACCTTGAGCCAGTCCTTGGCCTGATAGTCAGCCCTAAGTCGGGCGGAAACCCTTTGGTAGTCGGAATACTCGATGACACCGTCCTCACCAAGGTAACTCAGTGAGGAGTAGTAGTTCATGCGTCCGGTCTGGCCGTTGACGCTGATGTTGTACTCCTGACGGAGAGCATCCCTGTAAGCAAGGTCTTTCCAGTTGTCAGGCTGCATCCAAAGTTCCTCTCCGGTGATGGTGTTGGTGACCTTGCGGCCGAGGGTGGCGTGGGGATTCAGCTTGCCGTTCATTCCGATGAACTGCTCGCCTTCAGGGATGGTGAAAGGAATGTAGTTCGGACCGAGGGCGGAAACCATCTTCTCATTGGCCAGAAGGTTGGCTTCTTCCGCAGAAAGGCCCTGTCCCCAGAAATAGTAGTTTTCATACATCTTGTATGCGGCCTCGAGGTACTCGCCGGGATCATCCACGGTCTTGTAGTCCTGGATCGCACGCTGCTGGACTCCCCATTTTGCGTCAACTGTTATCTTTGCTTTGCCGACTTCTCCCCTCTTGGTGGTGATGATGATGACACCGGCTGCGCCACGGGCTCCGTAAAGGGCCGCTGATGCTGCGTCCTTAAGGACGGACACGGACTCGATGTCGCTGGTGGGGATGTTTGAAAGGCTTGCTGAATAGGGAGCGCCGTCCACGATGATAAGGGGATCGGTACCCGCGTAAAGGGAAGCGATACCGCGGATGTTCATCGAACCTGCACCTGCTCCCGGAGCACCGGAGGCACCCTTCATCTGAAGGCCGGCCACATTACCCACGAGGGTGTTGGCCACATTGGTGGTTACATGCTTTTGGATGTCGTCGGCCTTTACGACGGCGGCAGAGCCGGTGAAGGCCTCCTTGGTTGTGGTTCCGAAGGCGACTACGATCGCGTCATCGAGCAGGGTGGTGTCGGTAGCGAGGCTTACGTTTATGGATGCGCGTCCATTGACGGGAACCTCCTGGTTGACATAGCCCACGCTTGTAAAGACGAGCGTAGCGTTTGACGGGACTGTAATGGTATAGGTACCATCCGCGCCCGCAGACACTCCGGTCGCTGTTCCTTTCACCATTACGGTTGCGCCCGGCACGGGCTCACCGCTCTGGTCAAGTACCTGACCGGCCACTCTGACATTCTGCGCCGAGGCGACTGCGGCCGCCAGCACAAACATCAATGCAGCGAATAATAGCTTGACTTTTTTCATAAGCTGATACATTAATTAAACTATAGAACTGTAATTAATTTCCAATCAATGTTGAAAATAATCTTCATTC
>CACXFP010000048.1 GCA_902766985.1 uncultured Bacteroidia bacterium
ACCCGCAAGCTCAGGGGGATGAGGTATGACTTTACCGGGAAGATCGGCACAAATCCTTTCGCCGAGGCCACGATAGGGTACATGACTTCGGGCGGTTTCAGTGTAAACGCCTCTGTCGACTGGCATTACACTGACAGGAACCTGTTCTCTTTCGGAGACGACAATTTCAACCTGTCCTACTATACCATACGGGAGAAACTTTTCCTCTCCAACCTGAAATGGTCGCGTTTCGACCTGAAGGCCGGGGTCCGGAGCGATTACTACAACATGAAATCCATCATGGGGGATGGCGACGTTGGAGACTATGATGTGCACAACATGCACAGTTTCAACCTCGGACCCTTTGTCGACATGCACATGGACACTACCGATGACGGCTATTTCCCGACGAGGGGAGTGAACGTAGGAATCAATTATTCCTGGATGCTGGCTCCCGAGGGAAGCTTTTTCGGAGATTCTTTCCATACCATCCAGCTGAATGCCTCGGCGGCCCTACCCATTGGCAGGGTGGTTACCATCGTGCCCTCCATCGATTCGAGATACCTTCTCGGCGACAATATCCCTATCGCTTACACCAACATAATGGGCGGAAGCCTCAGGGGCAGATACCTGGACCAGCAGATGCCTTTCATCGGCATCAACCATGCCGCTGTTGCCGAGAATTTCCTGACTATCCTGCGCAGCGACTTCAGGTTCCGGGTGGCGAAGAACAACTATCTGAGCGCCATAGCCAATTATGCCGTCGGTTTCAAGGATTTGGACGACATTTCCAATTTCGACAGGCAGCATGGTACCCTCGGCGTAGGGCTCCAGTATTCTTATGACTCGATTGTCGGACCCATCAGCGCGAATGTGCATTGGTCCGAATATAACCATAAGGTGGGCATCTACCTGAGCGTTGGATTTGATTTCTGAGACGGTATGGAAGACAGGGACAAACTTCTTGGGAGGCTTCAGGACCTCTGTGCCAGGGCGGAACACTGCTCGGCCGACATTTTCCAGAAGGCCATGAAGGCACTCGACTGGGACAGGGTGGCCTCGCAGGAGATGGTGGATTCCCTCGTAAAGGACGGTTATATCGATGACCGGAGGTATGCTGAAGCCTTTGCCCGTGACAAGGCCCAGCTCACAGGCTGGGGACCGGTGAAGATTTCCTATGCCCTTGCCGCGAAGGGAATCGGGAAGGATGTCGTGTCGGAAGCGCTTTCCATGATAGACGCGGGGAAGGCTTCCGCAAAACTCAGAAGCCTTCTCGATGCCAAATACCGTTCTGTCCAAGGGGAGGCTGACGCCAAGCTCAGGCTCCTCAAATATGCCCTAACCCGCGGCTATGAATATTCCCAGATAGAGACTCTCGTGAATGACATCGTTTCCGGGAAATAAAAAACCTGTCAGAGGAGACCGGTGAGGCAGTCTGCCACGTTCTTCTCGATCTGCTCAGGAGAGTAGGGGACGCGGGAGAATTTCTCTCCGGTAATGTGTTCGTAAAGCTCTACGTAGCGGTCGGTAATGTGACTGACCACCTCGGGAGTCATCTCCGGTACCTTCTGCCCGGCCTGACCTTGGAAACCGTTGGCCATCAACCATTCGCGTACGAATTCCTTGGAGAGCTGCTTCTGTCGTTCCCCTTTCGCAAGCCTTTCCTCATAACCTTCCGAGTAGAAATATCTTGAAGAGTCGGGAGTGTGAATCTCATCCATGAGGATAATCTTGCCGTCCGTCTTTCCGAATTCATATTTGGTATCCACGAGTATCAGCCCCTGCTTTGCCGCTATTTCGGTGCCGCGCTGGAAAATGGCCCTGGTATATGCCTCGAGCGCCTCATAATCCTCTCTGGATGCCAGTCCCTGGGCGATGATATCTTCTTTGGAAATGTCTTCGTCATGACCTTCCGCAGCCTTCGAGGTCGGGGTGATGATGGGTTCGGGGAATTTCTGGTTCTCCACCATACCTTCCGGGAGAGGGACTCCGCAGAGTGTGCGTTTCCCCGCCTTGTACTCTCTCCATGCGTGCCCGGCGAGATATCCCCTGATGACCATCTCGATTTTGAAAGGCTCGCATTTGTAGCCGACGGTTACGTTCGGATCTGGTACGGCAACCTTCCAGTTGGGTATGATGTCAGCTGTAGCGTCGAGGAACTTTGCTGCTATGGCGTTGAGTACCTGTCCTTTATAAGGAATTCCCTCTGGGAGGACGACATCGAAGGCGGATATCCTGTCCGTAACAACCATGGCCAGGTACCTGTCGTCGATATCATAGACGTCCCTTACCTTTCCGGTGTATTTTCCCCTCTGTCCGGGGAGATTGAAATCAGTTTTTACGATAGCTTTCATTTATGATTTTTGATTAAGTCCGATATGCACTATTTGATTTCACGGGATTTTCTGGTCTTGCGAAGTTCCGCTGCTCCGAGGACCTTGCGGCAGAGGGCGGGTTCGTTGGTGGTGATGCAGTCCACCCCGAGGTCTGCCAGCCTTCGCATATCCTCCTCCGAATTCACCGTCCAGACATTTACGCTCATTCCGAGGTCATGGGCTTCCTTCACCCATTCAGGATGCTCGAAGAAAACTCCCTGCTCGTAGTCTATGCCATTGATTCCCATTGCCTTGAGCTCGGAAGGGGCCAGGTCTCCTTCAAGGTATTGGTTGGTGAATTCAGGGCAAAGTTCAGCAATGCGTTTGCACGTGTAGAGGCTGAAGGAAATGAAAATGACCCTCTTGGGATTGAACAGCCCGCAGTCTTTCAGGGCTTCGATGCATTTGTTGAGGAGGACCTCGTCGGCGGCATCGTTCTCCATGGGCTTTATTTCGAGGACAAGGACGGTTTTCCCGCTCTTCTTCCCTTGTTCGAAATACTGTTCAAGCGTGCAGATCTTTTCGCCGTTGCTAAGGAGTTCATCCTTGATGTCATCATAGTTGTGATCCCGTACGACTTTCCCGTTGATGTCGCTGTCATGGTTCACGACCACAACGTCGTCCTTGGTGAGACGGACGTCGAATTCGCTTCCCCAGAGGCCGTATTCCTGAGCCAGGCGGAAGGATGCGATGGAGTTCTGCGCATTTTTGGCTTCTTCGCATTTCCAGTATCCGCGATGGGCGGTGATGGCGGTCTTG
>CACXFP010000049.1 GCA_902766985.1 uncultured Bacteroidia bacterium
ATCGGAAATTGGTTGGACATGAAATTCAGACTGGAATCGGCATACAAGCCGTCCGGCGACCAGCCGGAGGCGATAGAGGGGCTTTGCAAGGCCCTCTCACAGGGTGTCCCGGATGTCACCCTCCTGGGCGTGACGGGATCGGGAAAGACCTTCACCATGGCAAACGTAATAGAGAGGCTTCAGAGACCGGCCCTCGTCCTGAGCCACAACAAGACCCTGGCCGCCCAGCTGTATGGAGAATTCAAATCCTTTTTCCCCGCCAATGCGGTGGAATATTTCGTGTCCTACTACGATTATTACCAGCCCGAGGCCTACATCCCTTCCACTGACACCTACATAGAAAAGGACCTCAGCATAAACGACCAGATCGACAAGCTCAGGCTCAGCGCCGCCTCAGCCCTCCTTTCGGGAAGGAGGGACGTGATAGTCGTTTCAAGCGTCTCCTGCCTCTACGGCATTGGAAATCCAGAGGACTTCCATTCCCAGACGATAAATATAAGGAATGGTGAGACCAGAAGCCTGACCCGTCTTCTCTACCAGCTCGTGGACGCCCTCTATTCCCGAACGGAGACCGATTTCAAGAGAGGGACCTTCCGTGTACGGGGAGATACCGTGGACGTTTATCTCGGAGGGGCCGACGATGCAGTCAGGGTGGAATTCTTCGGGGATGAGGTGGAGAATCTTTCAATCATTGAGCCTTCGACCGGAGCGAGGATAGAAGACGTGGAAGAAATCTCCATCTACCCTGCAAACAACTTCGTCACCACGAGGGAAAGGGCGGCCATGGCGGTAAGCGAGATCCAGGACGACCTGAAGGCGCAGCTGTCGTATTTCGAAGAAATAGGCAAGGGACTGGAGGCGAAAAGACTCAGGCAGAGGGTGGAAAATGACCTCGAGATGATAAAGGAAATGGGATACTGCCCGGGAATCGAGAATTATTCCAGGTATTTCGACGGAAGGAAACCCGGACAGAGGCCGTTCTGCCTCATAGATTATTTCCCAAAGGATTTCATCACATTCATCGACGAAAGCCACGTGACCCTTCCCCAGATCAGGGCCATGTACGGAGGCGACCACTCCCGGAAATCCGTACTCGTGGAATATGGTTTCCGCCTTCCTGCCGCTTCCGACAACAGGCCGCTTACCTTTGACGAATTCGAAGGAGTGACGGGGCAGAAGGTGTATGTGAGCGCCACTCCGGCAGATTACGAACTCGGCAAGAGCGAAGGACTGGTCGTGGAACAGGTCGTCAGGCCGACAGGCCTGCTTGACCCTCCCGTTGAAGTAAGGCCCACGAAAAACCAGATCGACGATCTCGTGGAAGAAATCCGCAAAAGGGCCGAAGCGGACGAAAGGGTACTTGTCACGACCCTGACCAAAAGGATGGCCGAGGAACTGGACGAATATCTCACCAAGATCGGCATCCGATGCAGATACATCCATTCCGACGTCGATACCACGGAAAGGGTTGAGATAATCGAGGATTTCAAGAACGGACTTTTCGACGTACTGGTGGGCGTGAACCTCCTCAGGGAAGGGCTTGACATCCCGTCAGTTTCACTGGTGGCGATCCTGGATGCCGACAAGGAAGGTTTCCTCCGATCGGGAAGGGCCCTCACCCAGACCGCAGGAAGGGCGGCAAGGAACATCCACGGCCTGGTGATAATGTATGCCGACACGATAACCGACTCCATGGAAGAGACGATCCGCGAGACAGACCGCCGCAGACGCAAGCAGATGGAATACAACAAACTTCACGGAATCACACCGAAACAGGTGGAGGTCAGGTCCAACGCCCTCGTACTCGAACTGTACAAGGATTCCGGCAAGGAGAAAAAGGGCTGGCCGGGGCAGACCGGGCTTGTCAGTGCCGAGGATTCGGTGTCCAACCCGAGATATATCCCCTCCCCCACGGAACTTGGAAGGGGAACCGTATCGGTCGGTCTCGGCCAGGATTCCGTCAGGGAGGAACAGACAGCATACGAATCCGGCTTCGTCAAAGCCGACCTTGCGGCAGTCCTGCAGGATCCGGTGATCCGTTCCATGAGCAGGGACCAGGTCGAAAAGATGGTCGCGGAAGACAGGAGAAGGATGGAAAAATCCGCTGCCTCGCTGGATTTCGCGCAAGCCGCGCGCTACCGCGACGAGATGTGGGCCTTGCAGGAATATCTCAAGGTCTGGAAAGAAAAATAGATTTTTTCCTTATATTTAGAGTCGGTTTTTTTGCGACGCCATGGATGTCATAGACCAGAAGTTCCCCCATTATGACGAATCCGGACGGGAAGTAGTCCGGAAGGCCTATGCCCTGGCCCACCGCGTCCTTTCTGGGGAGACGAGGAGTGACGGGCATCCCTTCATCGAGCATCCGATGGGGGTGGCCCTCATCGTTTCCGACGAACTCGGCCTCCCTGCCGAATGCGCCGCCGCCGTCTTCCTCCATGAAGCGACCAGCAGGCATCCGGACACCGACATATCTTCCGCAGGTTTTTCACCGGACATCTACACGATGGTGGACGGTCTCAACAAGATTGCAACCATCAAGCCGAAAGACACCAGGCTCGAGGCCGAGAACTACAAGAAACTGATCGTCCAGTACTCCCGCGACCCCAGGGTGACCGTGCTCAAGATAGCCGACAGGCTGGAGGTGATGCGCAGATTGGACATCTTCCCGAAGTCTTCTCGCGAGAGGAAGATCCTCGAGACCCTGATGCTCTATATACCGCTGGCCCACCAGCTCGGGCTGTACAATATAAAGATCGAACTGGAGGACATCTACTTCCGTTTTGCGGAGCCAGAGCAGTACCGGGCCATCACCAACAAACTGAAGGCCACTGAGAAAGACCGCATCAAACTCACTGAGGAGTTCATCCGGCCCCTGGAGAAAAAACTCTCCGGCGAAGGAATAGCATACAAGCTGAAGATCCGCACCAAGACCGCCTGGTCCATCTGGAAAAAGATGCAGAAGCAGAAAGTAGGCTTCGAAGGTGTTTACGATGTTTTCGCCATCAGGTTCATTATCGACTGCCCCCAGGACAGCGCGGTCGAGAAAGACCTGTGCTGGAAGGTGTATTCGTATGTGACCGAAGAATATGAACCTGACACGTCCAGGCTCAGG
>CACXFP010000050.1 GCA_902766985.1 uncultured Bacteroidia bacterium
CCCTTTGAATTCTACGGCACCCAGTTCCCCGTGATGGTCAAGACCATCAGGACCGCGGAGACGACTCCTGTCAGGGTGAACGTAGGTGACGAAGAAGCGCAGCAGAGATACGATTCTTTCGGGAAGACCGCTCTGTGGTACATCAGTTCCGCCGCCCCGGGGGCGAAGGTTTACATGGGTTTCAGGGAAGACGTATCCGCCGCCGAGCTCTATCAAAGATGCCTGATGGGAGATGTTCTCTCCCTTCTCAACGAGATTGAACCTGCAGAAGGAGATGCTTTCCTCATTCCCCCGGGGACAGCCTATGCTGCCGGGCCCGGACTGGATATCATTGAAATAAGCGAGGCTTCGGAACTGTCCCTGAGGCTCAGCGGAGAGGATTCCCGCCAGGAAATGGAAGAAGTGTTCGACCTTGTGGACATGAAAGCCTGGGACCCTTCCAACCATATCCACTCCACGGATGTTGCCCGGCCCGCAGGAGACCTTGCAGCCGTACCCCAGTTCCATGCAGCCCGCATAGTCCTCGACGAGGCGTTGCACATATTCTCAAGGGATTGTTTCAGCGTCTATCACTGCGTCAAGGGAAAGGTATCGGTGCAGGTGCCTGAAGGCGATGCCATGAAGGGCTACGAACTGCCGGCAGGACGCTCCATGCTCGTTCCCGACGATGTGGATGAATTCTACCTCGTCCCTTCAGAAAAGGGATCCATCCTGCTCGAGGCATACATGGACCACAGGAGCGAGACCGACACGTATCTTTCCAAACAATAAACATCTCTTGCAATGGACCTTGTAAGACTTGACAAATATCTCTGGGCCATCAGGGCCTTCAAATCCAGGAACGATGCCACCGAGGCCTGCAAAGGCAACAAAGTGCACGTCAACGACACCGTCGCGAAGCCTTCCAAGATGATAAAGGTCGGGGACATGCTCTCGGTCAGGAAGGGTCCGGTCATGTTCACCTACAGGGTGAAAGCATTGATTGAGAACCGGGTGGGGGCCAAGCTCGTGCCCGACTACGCCGAGGACCTGACTCCGCAGGCGGAACTCGACAAGATGCACGCCCCGTCAGAAACATTCTTCGTCCGCCGCGACCGCGGAGCCGGGCGCCCGACAAAGAGGGACAGGCGCATCATGGACGAAATGATGGACAACCTGAACTATTCCGAAGACGCCGACTTCGGCGAGGACTTCTGAGAATCCCCCATCCACCTGTCCTTTTCCGCCGTCTTCCTGTGCTTCCCGGAGGCATTCCAGCGGCCATAGACCTCACTCACGTTCCCGGCAGTGAGGAAATAATCGATCTGCCTGTTTTTCAGGAAACCCATCAGAGACGAGAATTCGTTGGTGGTGAGAAGGGTCAGTATTTCAACTTTTTCTTCACCGCTGTATCCGCCTTTGAGGGTATAGAGGCTGCAGCCCCTGTTCAGGGTATTGATGATATAGTCCCGTATCTCCTCATGACGGTCGGAGATAAGGCAGACCCTTTTCTTCCTGTTCAGGCTCGCGGTATAGAAATCCACTACGATACCGTTTATCCATGTGCCGATTATGCCCAGGACTACCATGCGGAAAGGATTGATTGCAAAAGCGGTGCAGCAAATTACGACTCCCGCGACGGTGACGGAAGTGCCGATATCGAAATGGAGGTATTTGTTGACTATTTTCGCAAGGATATCGAGCCCTCCGGTGGAAGCGTTGATATTGTAAAGGATAGCCTGCGATATGCTCAGCATGAGGACGAAACAGAGGAGGTCCAGCCAGGGGTCGCCCATAACGGAAGTCTCACCGGGAGCCAGCAGCTGGTCGTTAGGCTTGATCCAGGCCCAAAGGTCCATGAGCGGACCGAGTATCAACGCGGTATAGACGGTCTTGGCTCCAAACTCATGCCCGATGAGCACCCACGCAAGCACGAGAAGGAAAGCATTGATGATCAGAACCATAGTGGAAACTTTCATCTGGATTCCCATGCCCTCGAGTATGGCGGTCAGGACTATGGACAGACCGGATATGCTTCCGATGATAAGTTTGCTGGGAACCAGGAAATAATAGACTGCGGCGGCCCCTACCATCATTCCGGCTGTCATGATTATGAATTCCTTCCAGAATTTCCAAGTGCCGAGCTGGCTAAATATCGCATTCATTTTACTTAAGTTTCGATATTCACTGAATTCATCTGCTAATATATGAATTTTTATTGTATTCAAACGTTTTTCTTTTAATTTTCAACTGTTTTTCACTTTTTCCTTTATCAAAAGCACCAGGACACATGTCAATCCACGCCATTTTCTCCTTTTCAGAGGATATTTGCTATATTTGTCCCGCAAAACAACCTGATATGCCACAGACACCATCAATACCCAAGGGTACAAGGGATTTCGGACAGACCGAGACTGCCCGCAGGAACTATATTTTCGAAACGATCAAGGGAGTTTTCCGTACTTTCGGCTATTCCCAGATCGAGACTCCGGCCATGGAAAACCTCTCAACCCTGATGGGCAAATACGGGGACGAAGGCGACAAGCTCCTATTCCGGATACTCAATTCGGGAGATGCCTTCAAGGACGTCGACCCGGACGCGATGCGCAGCGCAGACTCCGCCGCGATCACCAGGGCTGTCTGTGAAAAAGGCCTGAGATACGACCTAACGGTCCCTTTCGCCCGTTATGTAGTCCAGCACAGGAACGACCTCACCTTCCCTTTCAAGAGGTTCCAGATCCAGCCCGTCTGGAGGGCCGACCGTCCCCAGAAAGGACGCTACCGCGAATTCTGGCAGTGCGACGTGGACGTCATCGGCAGCGCCTCGCAGCTGAACGAGCTGGAGCTGGTCCAGATGGTCGACAAGGTTTTCGGGCTCCTTGGCGTCAGGGTGAACGTCAAGATCAACAACCGCAAGGTACTCACAGGCCTTGCCGAGATCTGCGGTTTCCCCGACAAGGTGGTGGATATCACCGTCGCCATTGACAAACTCGACAAGATCGGCCTGGATGCTGTGAAGGAAGAGATGCTCGGGAAGGGACTCTCCCCCGAGGCCATAGCCGTTGTCG
Source organism: uncultured Bacteroidia bacterium (assembly GCA_902766985.1). GTDB lineage: Bacteria > Bacteroidota > Bacteroidia > Bacteroidales > UBA932 > Cryptobacteroides. Next base: position 3,048 of record CACXFP010000050.1, read on the forward strand.
AGCCGGTGCTGCAGCTTTCGGGTTCCACTGCTGATAAGATCTCCGTCATGCGTTCCCTGATGGACGGAGGCTCGGCTTCAAGAATTGTCTCGCAGACGGGCATCAAGGGCCTTGACGAGCTGGAGGAGCTCTTCGGCCTCGTCGAAGCTGCCGGGATCACTTCTCCCGTCGAGATGGACCTTTCCCTCGCCCGCGGCCTCAACTACTACACCGGAGCTATCTTCGAGGTTAAGGCCAGGGACTTCGAGATAGGAAGCATCTGTGGCGGAGGACGTTATGACAACCTTACCGGAATCTTCGGCCTTCCCGGAATGTCCGGAGTCGGCATCTCTTTCGGTGCTGACAGGATATACGATGTCCTTACCGGACTGGGCCTGTTCCCAGACAGCCTCAGCACAGCCACCACGCTGCTGTTCGCTAACATGGGTCCCGAGGAGACCAGGTACATAATCCCCATAGCCAAGTCCCTCAGGGACAACGGCATTTCTGTGGAAATCTGGCCGGAGGCATCGAAACTGAAAAAGCAGTTCGACTATGCCTCCCGCAAAGCCATCCCCTTCATCTCCATCACCGGAGCAGAGGAGGCCGCCCGTGGAGAGATCAACATAAAGAACCTGGGCACCGGAGAGCAGAAGTCCTTCCCTGCGGCCGACACCGACGCAATAACCGCCTTTCTGCAGGCCTGAGCAATAAAATTTGTTTTTAAAAAAATAATCCCTACCTTTGCACACCACATCGCGGGGTAGAGCAGTCGGTAGCTCGTCGGGCTCATAACCCGGAGGTCGCAGGTTCGAGTCCTGCCCCCGCTACTACAGAGGATAAATCGAAAGATTTGTCCTCTTTTTGTTTATGTCGGAATAAACACTATCTTTGTGTCGGAATAAATGTCGGGATAACTGACGGAACAAGATGACGGAATAACCCATGTACAAACCACCTTTCACCGTATCGGCCAAGGCCATCAATCTGATTGCGAAGATTTCCAGTCAGTTGGAAAGATATGCGATCCGGATGGAACAGGAGGACACCTTGCGGCTCAGGAGGGCCAACCGGATCAAAACCATCCATTCTTCCCTGGCCATCGAGGGCAACACCCTGTCTGAAGGTGAAGTTCAGGC
>CACXFP010000051.1 GCA_902766985.1 uncultured Bacteroidia bacterium
CCTTCGACTTTCAGGTTCGAGGTCTATAATCTCGCCCGGGACAAGAAGGACAGGAAACTCGTCATGTCGCTGTCGACGGCCGGGACAGCGTTCAAATCTCCATCGTCACAGACTGTCGTCATTCCTGCGACGGGCGGTTTCTCCGTTGCCGATGCCGTCCTTGAAGAGGGGGACAGCCCCTGCGTGGCGGTTTATTTCTCCGAGGCCGTCAGGGAGGGAACCGACCTTGAAGGACTCGTATCCCTGGAAGGGGCGTCCCGCCATTATTTCCAAAGCGGCGACAATATCGTCAGGGTGTATTTCGAAGGGGCTTCGGACGATCCCGTAACCCTTACCGTCGATCCTGGCCTGAAGAGCCATGACGGCACTCCTCTTGGGGAGACATTTTCGAAGGCATTCGCATCCAGCGAGCCGAAACCTGGCGTGAGGATACCCCTTTCCGGAACCATCCTGCCGGATACCAGGCAGCTGATACTCCCTTTCCAGGCCGTGAACCTCAATGCGGTTGACATCAGGGTCATCAAAATATACGAAGACAACATCCTTTCATTCCTCCAGGAAAATGACCTGGACGGTGGAAACAATATCAGGCGTTCCGGAAGGCTGGTATGCAAGCGTACAGTCCGGCTTGATGCGGATCCGTCCAAGGACCTCCGCCACTGGCAGGATTTCTCGGTCGACCTTTCCGGCCTGTTCAAGGAGGAGCCCGGGGCCATATACAGGATACGGATCACCTTCAACAAGGACTATTCCCTTTATGGATCGGATTATGCCAGGGGAACGGACGGTATGATCGATTTCTCCTCCGATGATCCGACGGAAGAGGAACTGGCCGTGTGGGATGTGCCCGAACCGTTCTATTATGACAGCGATTACGACTGGACGCAGTATGACTGGAGAGACAGGGACAACCCTCTCAAGCCGAGTTATTACATGGCCTATTCTTTCCCCGAGAAGAACCTGATGACCACCTCCCTCGGCGTAATCGCCAAATATTCAGGCGGAGACAGGATCTGGGCCAGCGTCAGCAGCATAAAGACAGCCGATCCCGTGTTCAATGCAGGCCTTACCGTGTATGATTATCAGCTGAAAGAGATTGGTTTTGCGAAGACCGACCCTGAAGGCCTGGCTGAAATCAGTCTTACAGGCAAACCTTTCGTCGTGGTGGCCGCCAAGGGAAGTTCCAAGACATACCTCAAGGTCGCGGACGGCAAGGAGAATTCCCTCAGCCGGTTCGATGTCGGAGGAAAGACCCTCGAGAAGGGACTGAAGGCCTACGTGTACGGGGAGAGGGGAGTGTGGCGTCCCGGCGATACCCTCCATCTTACGATGGTCGTTGACGACAGGGAGAACAAACTGCCTGACACCCATCCTGCTGTAATGGAACTCTACGCCCCCGGGGGCCAGTTCTATGCAAAGCAGATCTGTACCGGCGGAAAGAACGGGTTCTATGTTTTCTCCGTTCCCACCCAGGCCTCGGATCCGACCGGTTCCTGGAACGCATGGTTCAAGGTGGGAGGCGCTTCTTTCCACAAATCGCTTAGGATTGAGACGGTGAAGCCGAACAGGCTGAAGATTGAGACCAATCTCGGAGACAAGGTAATACGGGGAGGAAAGGAAATGGAAGTGTCGCTTTCTTCCAGATGGCTGACCGGACCTCCTGCTTCGCGACTGTCCGCCGGGATGAAGATGGAGCTTTCCTCGGGCAACCATTCATTCAAGGGCTTCGAGGACTATACGTTCATCCGTCCCATGAGTGAATACCAGGGCGGAAGCTACCAGATCCTAGATGGTACCCTCGACGCTTCCGGCAATATTTCAAGGAATGTGGAAATGCCTGCGGCGGAAGGGGCTCCCGGCATGCTGAGGGCTGATGTAGTCTGCTCGGTGTCCGAGCCCGGCGGCGATGTCAGTTATTCAACCGTAACCATGCCTTATTCTCCATATGACAGCTATGTCGGAATCAGGCTTCCGGATACGGGACGGGGCGGATTCGTGGAGACCGGCACGGACCATTCCTTCGGCGTCGCCGTGGTGGATCCTGAAGGGAAGAGGATTGCCGGTCGGAAGGTGGAATACAGGATATACAAGCTCCAGTGGAGATGGTGGTGGGAGTCGTGGAATGAGAGCCTTGTCTCGTATGAAAACGGTATCGGTTCGGAACTGCTGTCCTCCGGGGAGGTCCTTTCCGGGATGCAGGATGCGAAGGTGCCGTTCAGGGTGGAGGATTCCCAGTGGGGGCGCTACCTTGTCTACGTCAGGGATACGGAGAGCGGCCATGTGTCCGGCGGCATCATATATGCCGACTGGCCCGCTTCCCGCGGAAGGTCAGCGGCGGAAGATCCTTCCGCCTTGTCGATGCTTTCGTTCAACACCGACAAAGACTCATACCGCGTAGGGGAGACGGTCTCTGTCTTCATCCCGGCGACCGTGAGGGGCGAAGCCCTGGTTTCGGTCGAGAATTCCAGGGGAGTTATATCCAGGGAATGGGTGCGCATCGACGGAAAGG
>CACXFP010000052.1 GCA_902766985.1 uncultured Bacteroidia bacterium
CGGAACTATCATGCAGGAGCATACAGGGGTGAAAATCATTCTGTTGAACAACAACTGGCTTGGCAATGTCCGCCAATGGCAGGAACTTTTTTACGGCGGCCGCTATTCGGCCACGAAGATGCTCAATCCTTGCTACGAAGACATCGCCAGGGCGTATGGGATAAAGTACATCAGCGTCAGGGACAGGGGATCCCTTCCTGAGGCCATTGAAAGGATGTTCGGCGATGCCGGTCCTTGCCTCATGGATGTCCTGGTCGAGGAGGAGGCAAACGTGCTGCCTATGGTGCCTCCTGGCTCTGGAATCGACAGGATGATGCTCACGGAAACACGTTGGTATGAAAAACAGGATCGAAATGGAAGATGAGATAAGGAATTATACGGTGCTGATTTACACCGAGAACCAGATAGGACTTCTGGCTCAGATATCGAATGTTTTCACCCGCCGCAGCCTGAACATCTGGACTTTGTCCGCCGGTCCCACGGCCATTGAAGGGATCCATACGATCACCATCACCACGGACGCCACCCGTAGGAGGATTGAGGATGCGGTCAAGCAGATTGAGAAGAGGGTCGACGTGATAAGCGCCACTTTCTATACCTCCGATGAAATCGTGTACAGGGAACTGGTTCTCTGCAAGGTGCCTTCCGACGCCCTGCTCGAGTCCGGAGCGATCGAGCAGCTGCTTTCCACCCATCATGCCAGGATCCTGGAGATGAACCCGTCGTTCACCGTCCTCCAGAAGACCGGCACCCTGCATGAGACAACGGCATTCTATGAGTCGGTGAAGCCCTTCGGGGTCCTTCAGTTCGTACGCTCCGGAAGGGTAGCTGTCTCACGTAATGCGGAACCTGAGATAAAGGATTGTAAATAACTAATATTTAATATAATAATTATGGCAAAAATTGATTTTGGCGGAGTGCTCGAGAATGTTGTCACCCGCGAGGAGTTCCCCCTCGAAAAAGCTCATGAAGTGCTGAAAGGCGAGACCATTGCCGTTATCGGATACGGTGTCCAGGGTCCCGGTCAGGCCCTCAATCTCAAGGACAACGGTTTCAACGTGATCGTGGGCCAGAGGAAGGGCAAGACCTACGACAAGGCTGTGGCCGACGGCTGGGTCCCCGGAGAGACCCTCTTCGACATAGAGGAGGCATGCAAGAGGGGTACGGTTATCGAATACCTCGTTTCAGATGCTGCCCAGATCGCCGTATGGCCCACCGTTAAGAAGCATCTTACCCCGGGCAAGGTACTTTATTTCTCTCATGGTTTCGGAATCACCTACAACGACCGCACAGGCATAGTGCCTCCCAAGGACGTAGATGTCGTCATGGTTGCGCCCAAGGGCTCCGGAACTTCGCTCCGCAGGCTCTTTGTCCAGGGCAGGGGAGTCAATTCTTCCTACGCCGTCTGGCAGGATGCCACGGGAAGGGCTCTCGAGAGGACACTCGCCCTCGGTATCGGCATCGGTTCGGGCTATCTCTTCGAGACCGATTTCAAACGTGAGGTCTATTCAGACCTTACCGGCGAGAGAGGAACCCTCATGGGTGCCATCCAGGGCATCTTCCTGGCTCAGTATGAGACTCTCCGCGAGCATGGACACACCCCTTCCGAGGCCTTCAACGAGACCGTAGAGGAACTTACGGAATCCCTGATGCCCCTCTTCTCTGAAAAGGGAATGGACTGGATGTATGCAAACTGCTCGACAACCGCGCAGAGGGGAGCCCTGGACTGGATGGGACCTTTCCATGATGCTACCAAACCAGTGTTCGAGCGTCTGTATGAGAGCGTAGCCAACGGCACCGAGGCCCAGATATCCATTGATGCCAACTCCAAGCCCGGCTATCGCGAGGGCCTGGAAAAAGAGCTCAAGGCCATGAGGGAAAGCGAGCTCTGGCGTGCCGGAGCCGCCGTTCGCGCCCTGCGTCCCGGAAAATAATCGTTTTTGTTTCGTATCTTGTGAAACCATAGCGAACATAGATGAGCGAGAAGGTTTACATATTCGATACCACGCTTCGCGACGGCGAGCAGGTCCCCGGATGCCAGCTCAACACGGTTGAGAAAATCCATGTGGCCAAGTCGCTTGAGGCCCTGGGAGTGGATGTCATCGAGGCTGGATTTCCGATATCCAGCCCCGGGGACTTCCAGTCCGTGGTGGAGATTTCCAAGGCGGTCACCGAACCTGTCGTTTGCGCCCTCTCAAGGGCTGTTGAAAAGGATATCGAAACTGCCGCCCAGGCCCTCCGTCATGCGAAAAGGGGTAGGATACATACCGGTATCGGCACTTCCGATTCCCATATACGCTTCAAGTTCAATTCGAACCGGGAGGAAATACTCGAGCGTGCCGTGAAGGCGGTCAAGTTCGCGCGCAGGTTTACCGACGACGTGGAATTCTACGCTGAGGATGCCGGACGCACCGACAACGGGTATCTCGCCCGGGTAGTCGAGGCGGTCATCAAGGCCGGAGCCACGGTGGTGAACATCCCTGACACTACCGGATACTGCCTTCCCGCCGAATACGGGGCCAAGATCCGTTTCCTGATGGATAACGTGGACTGTATCGACCGTGCCGTCATCTCCACCCATTGCCACAACGACCTCGGAATGGCCACGGCCAACACCATGGCCGGCCTCCTGAACGGGGCCAGGCAGTGCGAGGTGACAATGAACGGCATTGGTGAGAGGGCCGGAAACACGGCTCTTGAGGAAATCGTCATGATCCTCCGTTCCCACAAGGATATAGACCTGGAAACCGGCATCGACAGCCGGAGGATTTACCCTATCAGCCGGATGGTTTCCAACCTTATGAACATGCCTGTGCAGGCAAATAAGGCGATAGTGGGCCGGAACGCCTTCGCGCATTCTTCGGGGATACACCAGGACGGAGTGCTGAAGAATGCATCCACCTATGAAATAATAGATCCGCAGGACGTCGGAGTGGACAGCAATTCCATTGTCCTTACCGCCCGCAGCGGCCACGCCGCCCTCAAGTTCCGTCTTGAATCCCTGGGCGTGCACCTGGACAAGGAACAGCTCGACACCGTGTATGCAGCTTTCCTGAAACTCGCAGACAGCAAGAAGGAGCTCACCGATGATGATATCCTTATGCTCGTCGGGCAGCAGAGGAGCGGCAACCGCAGGATTAAGGTGGAATGGCTTCAGGCAACCAGCGGGGTAGGGATCAAGCCTACCGCATCGATCGGACTGGAAGTGGACGGACGGAAAGTAGAGGCCGCAGCTACCGGGAACGGTCCCGTTGACGCGTCGGTGAACGCGCTCCGCAAGATTGTAGGAGAAGATACGAATATCAATGAATTTACGATCCAGGGAGTCTCGAGGGGGACTGACGACTGCTGCAAGGTGCATATGCAGGTGGAGAACCAGGGTAGGTTCTACTACGGCTTCGGCACCAGCACGGACATCGTGACCGCTTCCATAGACGCCTATGTGGATTGCCTTAACAAATGTTCTGAAAAGGATGAACACTCTGTTTGACAAGATTTGGGATTCCCATGTGGTTGAGTCCATACAGGACGGACCCCAGCAGTTGTACATCGACCGGCTCTATTGCCATGAGGTGACCAGTCCCCAGGCTTTCGAAGGCCTGAGGAGGAGGGGTATATCCCCGCTGAGGCCGGAAAAGATATTCTGCATGCCTGACCACAATACCCCCACCCACGACCAGGACAAGCCTATAGCCGACCCCGTCGGAGCCGCCCAGGTGAACGCCCTCGCATCCAATGCGGAGCAGTTCTCCCTGACACATTTCGGAATGATGGACCCCCGCAACGGTATCATACATGTGGTCGGGCCCGAAAGGGGCTTGTCCCTTCCCGGAATGACCATAGTCTGCGGGGATTCACATACATCGACCCATGGCGCCGTCGGTGCCGTGGCTTTCGGGATAGGCACCTCCGAGGTTGAGATGGTGCTTGCCTCACAGTGTATCCTGCAGCAGAAACCGCTCTCGATGAGGATCAGCATCGAGGGTAAGCTGAAACCCATGGTGACGGCCAAGGATGTGGCCCTTTTCCTGATGGAAAGGCTGACCACCGGAGGGGCGACAGGCTATTTCGTGGAATATGCCGGCAGCGTGGTCCGCGACCTTTCCATGGAAGGCCGCCTGACGCTTTGCAACCTGTCGATTGAGATGGGGGCAAGGGGAGGATTCATCGCTCCTGACGAGAAGACCTTCGAGTACCTGAAGGGGAAAGAATATGCTCCTAAGGGAGGAGACTGGGACAAGGCGGTGGAGTACTGGAAGACCCTGAGGAGCGGGGAAGACGCTGTTTTCGACCGGGAGGTTGTCTTCGATGCAGCCGACATAGAACCCATGATCACATACGGGACGAATCCGGGGATGGGCACTTCCGTTACCGGATGCGTGCCGAAGTTGGAGGACATCCCTGCAGAAGGCCGGGCCTCCTTCTGCAAGTCCTTGGATTACATGGGATTCAAACCGGGGGACAAACTCCTTGGAAAACCCGTTGACTATGTGTTCCTCGGGGCATGTACGAATGGCCGCCTGGAGGATTTCAGGGCCTTTGCATCCGTTGTGAAGGGTCGCAGGAAGGCTCCGGGAATCACGGCCTGGCTCGTGCCCGGGTCCTGGGAGGTATTGAAGTCCATCCGTTCGGAGGGCCTTGACAAGGTGCTTGCAGAGGCCGGTTTTGAAATCCGTCAGCCAGGATGCTCCGCATGCCTGGCAATGAATGATGACAAGGTCCCCTCCGGGAAATATTGCGTTTCAACCAGCAACCGTAATTTCGAGGGCCGGCAAGGGCCCGGGGCAAGGACCTTGCTTGCCAGCCCCCTTACCGCTGCCGCTGCAGCCGTTACGGGTGTCATAACCGATCCGAGAAGCTTATGAAAAAGGCGTTTGACATAATCGAGAGCACCTGCGTGCCTCTTCCCCTGGCCAACGTGGACACCGACCAGATCATACCAGCCCGTTTCCTTAAAGCGACCACGAGGGATGAATCGTTTTTTGGAGAGAACCTGTTCAGGGACTGGCGTTTCCATCCGGACGGGACCCCTGTCAAGGATTTCGTCCTGAACGATCCACGGTATTCGGGCGAGATACTGGTCGCCGGCCGTAACTTCGGTTCCGGCTCCAGCCGCGAACATGCTGCATGGGCCATTTCTGGTTATGGCTTCAGGGTGGTGATATCCAGTTTTTTCGCCGATATCCACCGAAATAACGAACTGAATAATTTCGTCCTCCCCGTCACCGTTTCCGAGAGTTTCCTCGAGGAACTTTTCGCCTCGATCGAGGCAGACCCTTCGATGAAGGTCAGAGTTGATGTCCCGGCCCAGACCGTCACGAACCTCTCTACCGGAAGGAGCGAGGTCTTTGAACTTAATTCATACAAGAAATACTGTCTCATGCATGCGCTGGACGATATAGATTATCTTCTTTCCCGCAAGGATGGCATAGAGGCATATGAAAAAGAACACGCTGCATGCTGGAAATAATGGATACCACCCTCCGGGACGGTGAGCAGACCGCCGGCGTCTCCTTCAATTCGGGGGAGAAACTCGCCATTGCGCGTCTGTTGCTGGAGGAACTGAAGGTGGACAGGATAGAGGTTGCTTCCGCCCGGGTTTCCCGGGGTGAACAGGAGGCATTTACCCTTATCTGCCGCTGGGCCCGCGAAAAGGGACTGCTGGACAGGGTAGAGGCGCTGGGATTCGTGGACGGAGGGGCATCGATAGACTGGATTTCTTCAGGCGGGGGAAGGGTGATGAACCTGCTGACCAAAGGTTCCCTGAGGCATTTGGAAGGGCAGCTTAGGAAGACTCCGCAGGAGCACGCGTCCGATATCCTGAGGGACATCGCCCTCGCAAGGGAGAAAGGACTGGAGGTGAACGTCTACCTCGAAGACTGGTCCGGCGGGATGCAGACCTCGAAGGACTATGTGTATTTCCTTACCGATTCCATCAAGGATGCAGGCATAAAGAGGATCATGCTGCCGGATACGCTCGGCATACTCAATCCGGCCCAGACCTTCGGGTTCGTCAGCGACATGATTGCCAGATATCCGGGGGTGCGTTTCGATTTCCACGCTCACAATGACTATGACCTTGCGGCTGCGAATACCTTCGAGGCCGTGCGTGCCGGGGTAGGCGGAATCCATACGACCGTGAACGGTCTTGGGGAACGTGCCGGAAACCTGCCTGTCTCGAGCGCGGTGGGGGTCCTGAGGGACCAGCTCGGCTGCGACCTTTCCGTTGACGAGACCCAGCTGATGCACGTCTGCCGCTATGTGGAGTCCATTTCAGGTATCAGGATACCTTCCAACAAACCCCTCATCGGTGAATTCGTCTTCACCCAGACCAGCGGAGTCCATGCGGACGGTGACAAGAAGGGCGGCCTTTACCAGAACGCACTCCTTCCGGAGCGTTTCGGACGCCATCGTCACTATGCCCTTGGAAAGACCAGCGGCAAGGCCAATATAGTCAAGAACCTTGAGGAACTTGGCATCAGCCTGGACCCCGAGCAGATGAAACGGGTCACCGAGAGGGTGGTCGAACTCGGAGATAAGAAGGAAAGCCTTACCACTGAGGACCTTCCGTTCATCATAGCTGATGTTCTCAAAGGCGACCTATTCGCCCCGGAACGGATCCGGATGGTGAATTACAGCCTCCAGCTCGCCAGGGGCATGAGGCCTGTGGCCAACCTTAAGATCGATATCGCTGGAAAGGAATACGAGGAGTCTTCCGCGGGAGACGGTCAGTATGACGCGTTCATGCGGGCCTTGTGGAAGATCTACGACAGCCTTGGCAGGCGGCATCCCCGCCTTTCCGACTATATCGTGAAGATACCGCCGGGAGGACGGACGGACGCCCTCGTCGAGACCACCATCACATGGGAACTTGACGGCCATGAGTTCAAGACCCGAGGGGTCGATTCCGATCAGGCCGAGGCTGCCATAAAGGCGACCGTAAAGATGCTGAACATTATTGAAAACAACATAGATAACACAATTGGTTCATGAAGTGGAAAATAGCTGTACTGCCGGGTGACGGCATCGGACCGGAGGTGGTCGCCCAGGCCGTCAAGGCCGTGGACGCCGTCTGCAGGAAATATTCTCACGATGTTGAATATACGCATGCCCTGGTCGGTGCCTGCGCCATCGACGCGACTGGGGATCCATACCCGGAAGAAACCCACAGGATATGCATGGGGAGCGACGCCGTGCTCTTCGGCGCGGTGGGGGACCCAAAATATGACAATGACCCGACTTCGAAGGTGCGTCCGGAACAGGGCCTGCTCGCTATCCGCAAGAAACTCGGGCTCTATGCGAATCTCCGCCCGGTTGAAACCTTCCCATCGCTTGTGGACAGGTCTCCTCTTCGCAAGGAGCTTGTGGATGGAGCCGACTTCTTGTGTGTCAGGGAGTTGACCGGAGGAATGTATTTCGGGGAGAAGGGGCGGAAAGATGGAGGGGATACCGCTTGGGATACCTGCATCTACAGCCGTTCCGAAGTGGAGAGGATACTGAAGCTTTCCTTCGAATATGCCTGTCGCCGCAGGAGCCACCTGACGGTGGTCGACAAGGCAAATGTCCTTGAATCTTCGAGGCTTTGGAGGCAGATAGCCATGGAGATGGCCCCTTCGTGGCCCGACGTGCAGGTGGACTATATGTTCGTGGACAATGCCGCCATGCAGCTTATCCGGCAGCCGAAATTCTTCGATGTCCTCGTCACGGAGAACACTTTCGGGGATATCCTGACCGATGAGGCCAGCTGCATATCCGGGTCCATGGGGCTGCTGGCGTCGGCTTCCGTGGGAGCCCATACCAGCTTGTTCGAACCCATTCACGGTTCGTATCCACAGGCGGCGGGAAAGGATATCGCCAACCCCGTAGCCGCCATCCTTTCGGCCGCGATGATGTTCGAGTACGCTTTCGGCCGGATGGACGAGGGCCGCGCAATACGCGAAGCCGTCGCAGCCTCCATCATGGAGGGCATAGTCACCGAAGACCTTGCGGAAAAGGGGAAACCCGCTTTCAAGACGTCCGAGGTGGGGGATTGGATTGCAAACAGAATATAATAATACTATCATACCATGGCAAACATTGATTGGGATTCCCTTGGCTTTGACGCCTACAGGACAAGGACAGTCGTCTTTTCCCATTATAAAGACGGGAAATGGTCTCCCGCACAATCTACGGAAACATTCTCATTTACCTTCGACCCTTTTGCGCAGGTGTTCCACTATGCGATTTCCTGTTTCGAAGGTTTGAAAGCCTTCCGGCAGAAGGACGGCGGGGCAGTCATCTTCCGTCCGGGAGAGAATGCCGCCAGGATGGCCCGTACCGCCGGGTATCTGGGGCTTCCGGTCCCCGATGCCGATATGTTCGTGAAAATGTGCGAAGAGTGCATCAGGGGCAATCTGGAATTCCTGCCGCCTTACGGCCACAAGGCTTCCCTGTACCTCCGCCCCCTGCTTATGGGAATGCATCCGCAGATGCAGCTTGTACCTTATCCTGAGGCTGTTTTTGCCGTGATGTGCGCTCCGGCGGGATCTTATTACGGCGAGCACCTGAAATCCTTCTCGGCCGTCATCCCGGGCAATTATGACCGGGCGGCTCCGAAGGGATCGGGAAGCTACAAGATAGGGGCGAACTACGCATCCACTTTCAAGCCGTACAAGACGGCCCATGACCAGGGCTACACAGAACTCCTGTACCTGAATTCGGGGACCAGGGAGTTCGTGGATGAGTTCGGATCTTCCAACTTCTTCGGAATCAGGGGAAACAGCTATATCACACCCCTGTCCGACAGCGTGCTTCCTTCCATTACCAACAAGACCTTGCAGGAGGTCGCCGCCGATTTCGGGATGACGGTCGAGAAACGTCCAGTGCCAGTGGATGAACTCGATACTTTCGAAGAGGCGGGAGCCTGCGGTACGGCGGTGGTAATCACTCCGATGTCCCATATCGACATGAAGCCGGTGCTGGAGGAGGAGACCGTGAGCCGTTCGTTCCGTTTCGTTCCCGACGGTACTGTCGGTCCTGTATGCACCAAACTTTACAACAGGATCACGGGAATCCAGTTCGGGGAGGTGGAAGATATCCACGGTTGGTGCCACCATGTAGATTTGTAGCCTATGGACAGACTCGTCATACCACGCGGCTATGCTCCGTTGCTTGACGGCCACCAGACGGAGACAGCCATCAAGGAAATTAAGGATTTCTTTCAGATGAACCTCTCTTCCGAGCTGAGACTCAGGAGAGTAACCGCACCTCTTTTCGTCCTTCAAGGACTCGGGATCAACGATGACCTCAACGGTGTCGAGAGGGCTGTGACCTTCCCCATCCGCGACATGGGCGACCGCCGCGCCGAGGTGGTCCACAGCCTTGCGAAATGGAAGAGGCTCACTCTTGCGGAATATGGCATCGAGCCAGGTTACGGCATATATACCGACATGAATGCGATCCGTGCGGACGAAGTCCTGGACAACATCCATTCCCTCTATGTCGACCAGTGGGACTGGGAGAGGGTGATGACTCCCGGAGACAGGAACCTCGGATTCCTGGAAGATGTGGTGAGAAGGATATACGCCGCCGTACTCAGGACCGAATATTCGGTGTATGAGAAGTATCCCTGCATAAAACCCTCCCTTCCCCGGGAGATAAAGTTCATCCACTCCGAGCAGCTGCGCCGCCTTTACCCTTCCCTGACCCCTAAGGAGAGGGAGGATGCCATTACCCGCGAATACGGAGCCGTGTTCATCATTGGAATAGGCGCCGGCCTCGGGGACGGAAAGCCTCATGACGGCAGGGCCCCCGATTATGACGACTGGTCCACTCCGGTCCCGTATCCGGTGGAAGGTGGCTGTGATGAACTCCTTCCCGGCCTGAACGGAGATATCCTCGTGTGGAACGATGTCCTTTCCCGCAGTTTCGAACTTTCCTCCATGGGAATCCGTGTCGACAGGGATGCACTGCTGCGCCAGCTGAAGATTGCTGGTAAGGAAGACCGCGCCTCCCTGTATTTCCACAGGCGCCTGCTGGAAGGTGATCTGCCTCTCTCCATAGGCGGAGGTATCGGCCAATCCCGCCTGTGCATGCTGTTTCTCAAGAAAGCCCACATCGGAGAGATCCAGGCCAGCATCTGGCCGGAAGAGATGAGGAAGGTATGCGGCGAAAACAACATTCCCTTGATTTAGTTCGGGGGAAATGGTATTTTTGTTATCCAAGCCAGAAGATATGGAAGATAAAAGGTTGTTGCTGGGAGATGAGGCTGTTGCCCTCGCTGCGATCGACAGCGGTCTCTCAGGGGTTTATGCCTATCCGGGGACTCCGTCTACGGAGATCACGGAATATATCCAGAAGGACACCCTTGCCAGGGAGAGGGGGATCCACAGCCGCTGGTGCACCAACGAAAAGACCGCCATGGAGGCTGCCCTGGGCATGTCCTATGCCGGCAAGAGAGCCCTCGTGTGCATGAAGCACGTGGGCATGAACGTCTGTGCGGATCCTTTCGTCAACAGCGCGCTTACAGGAGTGAACGGGGGGATTATCGTCCTCGTCGCCGACGATCCTTCGATGCATTCGTCCCAGAATGAACAGGATTCCAGGTTTTACGGCAATTTCGCCATGGTCCCGGTCTTTGAACCTTCGAACCAACAGGAAGCATACGACATGGTAGGGGAGGCATTCGGTCTTTCCGAAGAACTCGGGCTTCCGGTGATGATGAGGCTGGTGACCCGCCTGGCTCATTCCCGTGCCGAAGTGAAACGGGGCGCCGTGCGGGGACAGAATCCTCTCTCTCTGTCCGACGACAGGGGATGGATACTCCTTCCTGCAATCGCCAGGAGGCAGTATGTCAAGCTCCTTGACAAGCAGTCCGGCATGAGGGTGGAAAGCGAAGCATCTTCATTCAACGACCTCACCCTTACCGGAAAGGGAGGACTGGGCGTTATTGCCTGCGGCATAGCCTATAATTATGTCATGGAGGCGAAGCCGGACCTGAGCGGCGTCCTTAAGGTGTCGCGATACCCTCTCCCGGAAGAGAAGATACGCGCCCTTGCGGCAGCGAGCGACAGGTTGCTTGTCATCGAAGACGGGCAGCCATTTGCCGAGCATGAGGTAAAGGCGATCCTTGGGGCGGACTATCCCGTGGAGGGACGGCTTACCGGAGCGCTTCCCAGGACTGGGGAACTGACCCCTGACAGCGTTGGGAAGGCTGTGGGAAGACCGACATTCCGCCATTTCCCCGACGCCCTGAACATGGCCCCAAGGCCGCCCCAGCTTTGCCCGGGCTGCGGCCACAGGGATGTATATGCAGCCCTGAACGATGTCCTTGC
>CACXFP010000053.1 GCA_902766985.1 uncultured Bacteroidia bacterium
TCGAAACTGAGGTCCTGGAGGGCTCCGACGGTTATGGTCATCGGCATTCCCTGGGAAATCCTCCCTACCTCGGTCTCGTCAACCTTTCCGTCGAAGATCAGGTCTCCCATGTCAGCTACGGTCGCGATAGTGGTCCCGTCGTTGAATGTGTTTGACTGGATAACTGAGTTTCCGACCTTTACGGGAATGTCAAGTATAAGTCCTGAAACCGTGGAGCGCACAAGGGTGGAACTGGAATTGGCATTGCTCTTGGCGACTCCGTCCCTCACGACTTCCAGGGATTCCTCGGCAGCCTTATATTCCTCCTTTGCCTGGGACAGGGCCTGGGAATACCTGTCATACTCGTCGGCGCTGACCAGTTTCTTGTCAAACAGTGATTTCTCCCTGTCGAAATCGACCTGGGCCTGCTGGAGGTTTATTTTTGCCAGGCGTACACGGCTTTCGGCAGCTGACAGGGAACCCATATCCGGAATGACCTTTACCTTGGCAATCACTTCGCCAGCCTTCACCTGCTCCCCGGCCTTCTTGTAAAGGTCGGAAATAATCCCACTAATCTGAGGCTTGATGTTCACCTCGTCCCTAGGGATGATTTTCCCCGTGATCACCGATGTCTTGTCGATGGTCTTGACAGCAGCGGACACATTGCTGTACCTCTCGGGCTTCGGCCTGGATTTCTTGTAAAGATAAACGAAGGTTCCCACGAACACCACTGCGAGCAGCGTCAGGAAGAAGTATCTTACAATCTTTTTCATATGACAAGTATATTTATTTCCTATAAATAATCTTCAAGTTTTCTTATTCATCCCTCATGGCATCCACCGGCTTGATGCTCATGGCCCTCATTGCGGGAGCCAGGCCGGCCAGCACTCCCAGGACCGTAAGCACGGCCACTGCGCCTATTGCCGTCCAGAACCCTATCTGGAAATGGGCAGTCAGGACACCGTCCTTGGTTGCCGCCAGTTCGGCGCCGGAAAGGATCAGCACGGTGAACATGATTCCGAGCGCCCCTGCCGTCATAGTCAGCACGATGCTCTCCTTGATTATCTGGCCGAGAATCATTCTCGGCGTGGCTCCTATGGCCCGGCGGATACCTATTTCCGAAGTTCTCTCCTTCACCGTCACCATCATGATGTTCGACACCCCTATGGCTCCGGCCAGAAGGGTTCCCAGACCGATGAGGAGAATCATGATATCGACGCCCTTCATAAGGTTGTCCATCATCGTGAAGATACTCTCGGAATTGACCGAAAACAGGGCCTGGTCGTCATCGGGATCGAAATAGTGGCGCCGTGAGAGGATGGCCGAAATATCCTTGAACAGAGTCTTCACCCTCCATCCGTCCCTTGCCGTAAATCCCAGGAACTCCACCTCGTCTCCCTTGCCGTACAGTTTGTTGAACACCTTCAAAGGGGCTGTAATCGTCCATTCCGAAGGAGCCCCTATGGAGATGTTGCTCTCAGACACATCAACCCCTATCACCTGGTAATAAACCCCTCCTATCCTAACCATCTGGCCGCAGGGATCCTCTCCTCCGGGAAACAGTTCTTCCCACGGCCTCTTTCCAAGGATGCAGACCTTCCTCTCGTCTTCCATGTCCATCCTGTTCAGGGGCCGCCCAAACTTGATTTTCGGGGTTTCAATGGAATAATAATCAAACGTTATACCCTTGAAGCTGCCGTTGTACGTCCTGTCCCCGAATACGGCGGTCTCTCCCCATCTGGTACCGACAGGAGCAACCTTTTCCACCCCATCCACCTGGGCTTTTACGGCTTCGATGTCGCCGAAGTCCAGTTTCCAGCTGCGGCCTCTCTGGAAGCCCTTGTAAGGGCGGGTCGTGGCATTGGGTATCAGGAAACCGGAATTGGTGGCAAAACCTTTGAAATTTCTCAGGAGCAGGTCTTTAAGCCCCTGAGCGCCCCCACTGAGGGCCAGGAGCATGAATACTCCCCAGAAAATGCCGAAGCCGGTAAGGATGGTACGGCTTCGGTTCCTGGACAAGGTGTCCATGATTTCCTTGAAGCGGTCTATGTCGAAAAATGATCTCATCACTCGGCCCTCAACGCTTCTATGGGTTTGACTTTGGAGGCCTTGACGGCAGGCATGAGCCCGGCTATGGTACCGGCAATGATTAGGACGACGGTTGCTTCGACGGCTACGTCGATCCCCACCGTCGGATTCAGGAACATATACATCTTCATGAAGCCCAGGTCCACGGCCTTGCTCCCGAGGGTACTGTCCATCACCTGGTTGGCTATCAGCCCTAGAACCATCCCTATGTATCCGAAGAAAGCCGTTATCGCCACGCTCTCCGTAATGATCAGCTTCAGAATGGACCAGGGACGGGCGCCGAGGGCCTTCCGGATTCCGAATTCATGGGTCCTCTCCTTCACCGAGATAAGCATGATGTTGGAAACTCCGACAATGCCGCTCATCAGGGTGAAAAGGCCTATTATCCAAAGGGCTATGCGGATGTAGCTGATGGCCTTGTTCGCCTGCATGTCCGAGGTGAGCCTGTTCCAGATATAGCTTGTCGAATTGTCGTCAGGGGAGGCGAGGTGGGCCTCGTTGATGGCTTTCTTGATCCTTTTCTCGAAGTCTGCATTCTCCTTCTCGGTCTTAAGGCCATGGAAGGTGAATTTCAGCTGATCAAGGGAATTGTCCCCGTTCTTAAGGACATTCATGAACGAATAGGGGATGTAGCAGGTGCTGTCATATTCCCCTTCCGAATCCTTGAAGATTCCGACCACCTTGAATACCAGGCCCCTCATGGTGACCGCCCTGCCAATGATCTTCCCGGTCTGCTCATCTCCGCCTAACAGGATCGATGCTGTGCGATTGCCCACCACTATCACCTTCCTTGCCTCTTTCTCGTCCGGAGGATTGACGAACCGTCCCTTTATTATCCTGATCTTCTCAATGTCTGCAAGCACCGGAGAAGCGCCGACCAGGCGGACGGATATACTCTCGCGACCGAGGGAGACGGTGTCGCTGACGCTCACCTGCGGAGTCACCTCATCGATGATTCCGCTGAAGGCAGGGGCCTCGAGCAGGTTTACGTCCCTGTCGTCAAATCTGATCCTGGTGCCCGTCCTGAGGCCGTTGTAAGGTATGCTCATCGAACCAGGATAGACGGCCATGGAGTTGGTCATCACGTCCATGCTGGATGAGAGGAGGGCATTGAGAAGACCGTTTCCGGCTCCGAGCAGGGCTATGAGCATGAAGACTCCCCATGCCACGGCGAAGCCGGTAAGGGAAGTGCGCAGCTTGTTGTGCCCGAGGGTACTGCGGAGTTCGTCGAAGAGGTCTTTCATAGACATTATTTGATAAGGTCTCCGGAGCCGAAGCGGGCGGCGCTGTGGTCGCGGTTCTGCTCGATGGAGCCTATGACTCCGTCGCTGATGTGTATTATCTTGTCGGCGGCGTTCGCCACTCCGCTCTCATGGGTGACCACTATGATGGTCATCTTGTCTTCGCGGTTGAGCCTTGAAAGAAGTCCCATGATCTCGACCGAAGTCTTGGAATCGAGGGCACCAGTGGGCTCGTCGGCAAGGATGATGTCAGGATGGGTGACAAGGGCCCGGGCTATCGCCACCCTCTGTTTCTGGCCACCGGACATCTCATTGGGAAAATGAGTGGCCCACTGGGTCAGCCCCATGCGGTCCAGGTATTCCATGGCCATCTGGCGTCTCTTGCGCCGTCCGATTCCCTGATAGAAGAGGGGAAGTTCCACATTCTCCACAGCCGTCTTGAATCCGATGAGGTTATAGGACTGGAAAATGAAACCTATCATACGGTTGCGGTAGTCTGCCGCCTGCTTCTCGCTCAGGTCTTTGATCAGGCGGCCGTCAAGCCAGTACTCCCCGGTGTCATAATTGTCGAGGATTCCGAGGATGTTCAAGAGGGTGGACTTCCCCGAGCCGGACGCGCCCATTATGGACACGAACTCTCCCCTGTCGATGGAAAGGTTTATGCCCTTGAGGACATGCAGCGGCTGTGCGCCAAAATAGGTCTTGTTTATGTCTTTAAGCTCAAGCAGCATCTGTTTTTTCAAGTTTAGCCATACCTGCGCGGCGGGTTCTTCTTTGTTTATTAGTGTATGAGTTTATTAATACACTGCAAAGATATGCCTTAGTTTTCAATTATCCAACACCTATGCAAAAATTTTTCCATAAAATGATTAACTTGGACACATGAAAAAATTATTTACCCTCGTCATCACCCTGACGGCCGCCTTCGCCGTCCATGGCCAGCCCCTCATCATGGGGCACCGGGGATTCACCACCACGGAAGGATCCTACCAGAACACCCTCA
>CACXFP010000054.1 GCA_902766985.1 uncultured Bacteroidia bacterium
ATGGTCGAGCGAGAAAGCCTCCACGAGGTCTTCCATGGACATGATTTCCCTCTCGTCTCCTGGATTCCAGCCAAGGAAGGCCAGCATATTGACGAAGGCCTGGGGGAAATACCCGTCTTCCCGATAGCCGCGGGAGACCTCTCCGGTAGGTGCTTCCCATCTGAGAGGGAAGACCGGAAATCCCAGTTTGTCTCCGTCCCTCTTGGAGAGCTTGCCCTTCCCGTCCGGCTTGAGCAAGAGAGGGAGATGGGCGAAACGGGGCATGGAGTCCGTCCATCCGAAGGCCTTGTAGAGCATGTAGTGGAGGGGGAGGGAGGGAAGCCACTCTTCTCCGCGGATGACCTCGGTGATTTCCATGAGGTGGTCGTCCACGATGTTGGCGAGGTGGTAGGTGGGCAGTTCGTCGGCCCTTTTCCAAAGCACTTTGTCGTCGAGGGTGGAGGTGTTTACTTCTATGTGTCCCCGGATCAGGTCGTCCATTTCCACGATTTCATCCTCCGGCATCTTGAACCTTATGGTCCAGTCTGTTGTGGTATCGAGGAGCCTTCCCGTCTCTTCTTCGCTTAGTGACAGGGAATTGCGGAGTCCTTTACGGGTCGAGTGGTTGTAGATGAAGGTCTCTCCCCGTCCTTCAGCCTCCTTCCTTCTGGCATCCAGCTCTTCGGGAGTGTCGAAGGCGTAGTAGGCATATCCGTTGGCGATGAGCTGCTCGGCGTATTCCCTGTAGATGGGTTTGCGCTGGCTCTGCCTGTAGGGGGCGTGGGGATTCGCGGCCGATTTCTCTTCCGCCACCTTCCAGCCTCCTTCGGGAGTCCTTTCCAGGCCTTCGTCCGGAACGATTCCGCACCAGTCAAGCGCTTCTATTATATATTGCTCCGCTCCGGGGACGAACCTGTGGGAGTCGGTGTCCTCGATCCTGAGGATGAAATCCCCTCCTCTCTGTTTAGCGTAGAGATAGTTGTAGAGGGCCGTCCTGACTCCTCCCATGTGCAGCGGCCCCGTCGGGGACGGTGCGAATCTTACCCTTGTCCTTCTTTCACTCATGTCTTTACTGTTTCGTATATGTCTTTTCTATGAATCTGTCCACGTCCACGATGAACCTTTCGTGGATGCCGCGGCCCACGATTGTGCCGTCAGCGTCCCGGACTTCAACCCTGAAGGTGACCCTCCTGCGGTCTATGCCGATGACCTCGCTTTCGCACGTGACCTTGCCACCGACAGGGACGGCTGACTCATGGGTCACGTTCACGAGGGTGCCGACGGAGTCCTGTCCCTTGTCGAGATACGGCTTGATGCTCACCCTGGAAACCCTTTCCATCAGGGTTATCATCATCGGGGTGGCGAACACCCTGACCGTACCGCCTATGTGGGTGGCGGTGAGTTCTTCGGTCACGACTTCTTCTTCAAAGCCCTTTATTCCGAGCGTTACTGCCATGGCTTCTCAGATCTGCTGGTCGTTGTTGGGGCGTGCGGCCCTCCGGATGGCGGCTTTGCCTTCCAGTTCACCGAGGGACTGGTCCGGTTTTACAATGAGGGCGGGGATATTCGCATCCGAAAAATGGAAGGTCCGGTTGTTCTCGTTTGAACTGAAGTCTATCCTCTGGATGCCGGAGTCCGTCTCGGGAATGGAAGTCTCGCCGCTGGCTATAACGTCGTTGAAGTTGTATTTGAAATCGAAGGGGACATTGATGAACTTCCCTTCGGCGTCGGTGATGTCCACCAGGCGGCTGAACTGGAATCCCGTGGCGATCACCGTGATGTTCACCTTGTCTCCGACCTCGGGATCGTTGTCCCAGATGAGTCCGGTCTTGGATTTGCGGATGTTACCTCCGGTCTTCTCGGCAATCATCTTGTTGATCCTGCCGTAGTCGTCCATCCTGAGCCCCTTTTCGTTGTTGCCTGCCGTGACGTTGACCAGCAGGTTCTTGGCCGTGGTGAGGTCGAAGTCGTTGAGGAGAGGGGATTCAAGGGCTCCGTCAACCGCGTCTTCGAGCCTGTTCTGGCCGGTGCCGGTGCCGCAGCCCATGAGGGCCATGCCGCTGCCTCTCATCATGGTCTTCACATCCTCGAAATCCACGTTGATGTATCCGGGCTTGTTGATGATCTCGATTATGCCCCTGACGGCCGTAGCAAGCACTTCGTCCGTCTTCGGGAAAGCGTCCTGCACGAGCTGGTTGCCGTAGAACTCGTAGAGCTTTTCATTGTTGATTATGAGCATGCTGTCCACGTTCTTCTGGAGTTCGTGGATGCCGTCTATGGCCTTGGTGAGGGAGTCGTTCCCCTCGTTTTTGAAGGGCAGTGTGACGACGGCTACCGTGAGGATGCCCTTGTCCTTAGCCATCTTTGCGATTACCGGCGAGGCTCCGGTGCCTGTGCCACCGCCCATTCCGGCCGTTATGAAAAGCATCTGGGTGCCGCTGTCGATGACGACCCTCTGGATTTCGTCCTGAGATTCGAGAGCGTAGTTGCGGGCTTTCACGGGGTCCGTACCGGCCCCGAGTCCCGGTCCGAGCTGGATCTTGACGGGAACTTCACATTTC
>CACXFP010000055.1 GCA_902766985.1 uncultured Bacteroidia bacterium
AGCGAAGATAGACACGATGTTTGCCAACACCCCGTGGACTTACGGCCTCAACAACTGGTATCTCCATGGGAACGAGCCTCTGCACTGGATACCATTCATGTACAACCGTCTCGGCGAGCCATGGAAGTCCCAGAAATGGACACGGACCATCCTTGACAAATGCTATACGGACGATATTGAAGGGCTTGTGGGAAATGACGATGAAGGACAGATGTCGGCATGGTACGTCCTTTCGGCGGCCGGACTCCACCAGATATGCCCTGGAGACAACCGGGTTGAAATCGTAAGCCCCCTGTTCGAGAGGGTGGAGATCTCCCTGGATCCGGATTATTACAAGGGCGGAAAATTCACCATAGTGACCCACGGAATCGGCGAAGGGAACATTTATATCCGGAAAGCGCGCTTGAACGGCCGGCCGCTCGGGAGGTGCTGGCTTGATTTCAAGGAAATCAGCTCCGGAGGAAAATTGGAACTCTGGCTTGGCTCCGAGCCGGTAAAGAATTGGGGAACAGAGATAAACAACTGATACTATGAATATAAGGAAAATAATTCTGGCAGCGGCCATCATGGCCCCGATGGGGCTAGCCGCGAAAGTCAGCCTGCCGCCGTTTTTCAGCGACAACATGGTGCTGCAGCATTCGTCACCCGTCAGATTCTTCGGGACTGCCGAAGCCGGAGCCGATGTCTCCGTCAAGGCATCATGGACCCGGAAAACCTTTAAGACAACAGCCGACGAAGAAGGGAACTGGTGTGTTTTCCTGAACACCCCGGCCCCCGGAGGTCCCCATACCATCACCGTCAGCGACGGAGGCGAGCCCCTTACCCTCGGTAACATTCTTTCTGGCGAAGTCTGGCTCTGCGGAGGCCAGTCCAACATGGAGATGAGCATGCGTGACAAGGTCATCGGTGGAGACGAGGACATCGCCGCAGCCGCTTCCTACAAGGGCATCCGCCTGTTGAGGGCCGTCAAGTCAACGGCTGCGCATCCGCAGGAAAGCATCAGTTTCGAAGGCTCCGGAGGCTGGGAAACGTGCTCCTCTGAGTCCCTGCCCCCTTTCTCCGCAGCGGCATTCTATTTCGGTAAAAAACTCAACGAAGAACTCGGGATACCTGTCGGACTCATCGAAAGCTGCTGGGGCGGGACCATCATAGAAGCTTGGACAAGCGCCGCGACCCTCGGTCGGATAGGTCGTTATCAGGAGACCCTTGACCTGCTTGCAGCCCTTCCCAAGGACAGGGAAGGAATGCGCAAGTCCTTCGAGGAGAATGTTGCCAAGTGGGAAAGGAGGATGGCGGCCGTTGATCCGGCATTCAAGGACGGGGTGCCGGTCTGGGGCCTTCCGGGAGCCGATGTCAGCGATTGGATCGAAGGGACCGTGCCAGGATTCCTGCAGATGCAGGGCATTCCGGGGATGCACGGTTTCTTCTGGATGAGGAAGGATGTGGAAATACCGGAATCCTGGGCCGGCAAGGACCTTGTGCTCAAGGTCGGAGCCGTCGATGACAATGATTTCACATATTTCAACGGACAGTGGGTAGGACACACGGAGAGCTGCATCAGGCAAAGCGTCTATAATATCCCAGGGAATCTCGTGAAGCCGGGAATCAATACCATTGCGGTAAGGGTTGAGGACACCGGCGGGCTTTCAGGAATATTGGGAGGGGATGACATTCTCCGCCTGTGCCTTTCCGACGATGAGTATATTCCTCTTTCCGGTAAATGGCTTTGCAAGGAAACGATCAGCCAGGGCGAGGCTCCCGTATTCCCCGTGAACGGTGAGGATGGAATGAACAATCCCACAGGCCTTTTCAATGCAATGATCTATCCTCTCAGGGATATTTGCATCCGTGGTGTTATATGGTATCAGGGAGAATCCAACTCTTCCGACGCGGAAGGGTACAAGGTCCTTATGCCTGCCATGATCCGCGACTGGAGACAGACCTGGGGCTATGATTTCCCTTTCTATTACGCCCAGATTGCCAATTACATGGATAAACAGACCGGACCCGAGCGTTCAGAATGGGCTGAGCTGAGGGAAGCCCAGCTTGAATCCCTGGCGGTTGAAGGGACCGGGATGGCTGTGCTTATTGACATAGGAGAGGAAAAGGATATCCATCCCAAGAACAAGGTCGAAGTCGGAAGGAGGCTCGCATTGAACGCCCTCGCGAATACATACGGGAAGAACATTGAATTCAGCGGTCCTGTGTATTCCGGCTACAAGATTGTCAAGGGTGGCATAAGGGTTGGTTTTACCCATGCGGAGGGCCTCTCGACCGCGGACGGGAAAGTGGTGAAGGGATTCTATATCGCCGGCCCCGACAGGGTCTTCCACAAAGCGGAAGCCGTGATAGAGGGCAATGGCGTATTCGTATTCTGTCATGAGGTAGACAATCCCGTATCCGTCCGTTACGCCTGGGCCAACAATCCCGAATGCAACCTGGTCAACGGCGCAGGACTTCCCGCAAGTCCTTTCCGTACGGACAGGTGGAATGACAAATAGATCGATATGAAAAAGTTTTTATCCATTTTCCTGGCTGTCATCCTGGTTTCGGGATGCAACAGCCGATTCAAACCGTTGCCCCGCGGGGAGGCTTCTCCTGAAATGAAGCAAGCTGTCGCTTCATATATCCAGGCCATGGATGAATCGGGAGAGGACCTTCATTCCATAATGGTGGTCCAGCATGGAAAAGTCGTGGCAGAAAGACAGATAGCTCCCGATACCGCCCATTTCATGATGTCGGTGAGCAAGACCTTTACCTCCGCGGCCGTAGGGTTCGCCATCAGCGAGGGCCTGCTGGGTCTCGATGACAGGATCGTGGACATTTTTCCCGAAAGCGTTCCGGAACATCCGCAGGAGAACCTTTCCAATGTCACCGTGCGTCATCTTCTGACGATGAATTCCGGACATGCGACCGATCCCACCAACGAAGTCTGGACCTCGGCTTCCGGGAGCAAGACGGACAAAGACTGGATCCGGCATTTCATGGAGTGGCCTATCGTCTATGAACCCGGAACATGTTTCACATACAACAGCCTCGGGACCTACCTTCTCTCGGCAGCGGTCCAGAAAGCCAGCGGCAAAAAAGTTGTGGATTATCTGGACTCGCGCCTCTGGAAACCTCTCGGCATAGAAAAGCCCCGTTGGGATGAAAGTCCTGCCGGCATCGACTGCGGTGGGTGGGGGCTGTACCTCCGCACCGAAGACATGGCCAGGATGGGACTCTGCCTGCTCCAGGACGGCAAGTTCATGGGGAAACAGGTGATTCCTTCCCAATGGGCTCGCGAGATGACAACCAGGAAGGTGGACTGCAGCTTTGCAGGGATCAACAGCAGAGAAGCGGCCGAGAGGGGAATGAATCCGGAAGGGAACGACTGGATGCAGGGCTACTGCTACCAGATGTGGAGGTGCACCCATAATGCGGTCCGTGCCGACGGAGCGGCTGGTCAGTTCATCATCGTGATTCCTGAAAAAGATGCCGTCGTGGTTACTACGGCTCAGATTAACAATATGTTCCTGGAGCTTCACAAAATCTGGGAACTGATATATCCAGCCTTGTAACCGATCATTACCAACGACACAAACATAACATTATCTTCAACCATATGAAACGTCTCATTACAACCATTGCCCTCGTGAGCATCGCCATTTTGGCCTTTGCTCAGAAACCATCAGTCTTCCGTCCCAGGATTGAAGTCGCCACAGTGGAGGCGGACGTCGACGGAGCCTTCACATCCAGTCTGGAGGTGTTCTACATGAACGATGAGAATCCCCGCACCTATTACCTTTCCCTTGGTAACCTGGGTATCGGCGGAGATATCATCCAGTTTGATTTCGATCCCCTGTATGAATTGTTCATCCCCCTCGGCGGCACCCTGGAGGAAGCAATTGCCAAAATGGAAGAAATCAGGGATCTCTACAAACAGCCGAGGCATGCCGAGAATGAACTTGTGGGCTGTTTCACAGTTGCTTATCCCAGCGAGAACCTCGTGCCGGTCAAGGTCACCAGAAGGCAGATTCTCACCACCAGGATCCTGGAGTTCAGCCTTCCTGTCGAAGGAACGAAACCCCTTGTCCGTGCCACCCATATCTCCAGGAGCGATTTCGTAAGCATGCTGACTTCGCTTAAGCTGTATAAGAAAATCCATCCCAAGGAGAAATAATCTCCCGGCAGGAAAAAGGAACCGCAGCTACTCTACGTTATTTGGCGATAGATTGATAGTTTGTCGGGGGCAATTAGAAGAAAAAAGCTAACTAATTAACCCTCAATTAAAGGGACAAGGAGGTCTCGTCAATCTTTAAGACAGCCTATCGGGACAACGAGTACACCATCTTCGGCCCGGCGATAGGGATACTCTCCGATGCCGGTAAGAACCATCAGGAAGGATGGCGCTTTCATTTTCTCCGTATCAATCTTTCCCGCCAGTTTAATAAGAGTGGCC
>CACXFP010000056.1 GCA_902766985.1 uncultured Bacteroidia bacterium
CATGTAGAACGCGAAGAAATCAGTGAGCTTGTTGCGCACATGGGTGGCATCGATATATTGGTTCTTGAACTCGTTTCCAGTAACGTATAGGACAATGAGGTCAGGATACTTCTCTTTGATTGCGATACCTATCGCCTGAGCGATGTGGGTCTTGCCGAGACCGGGACCGCCGAAGAGGAATAAGGGGTTGAACGGAGTCTTGCCCGGAGCATCCGAAATGCTTTCTCCGGCTGTGACGCCCATCTTGTTGCACTCTCCCTCAACCAGGTTGCCGAAGCAGTATACAGGATTCAGCCTCGGGTTTATCTGCACCCGGTGGATGCCGGGGAAGACAAAGGGGCCAGGATTGCCTGAGGGCTGATAGGTGTTGATGGACACCGTCTTGTTCACGGGGGGCATTCCCTGGGAAGCGGGGAACGCCATCGGGGCCTCGACCTTCACCGGCCTGATATTGTAGACCAGACGGGCGTCGGAGCCTATGACCCTCTTGAGTGTCTTCTTGATAAGGTCCAGATATACATCTTCCAGATATTCACGGAAGAAATCAGATGGAACCTCCACGGTGATCGTGGAATCCACGAAAGATACCGGCCTGATCGGCTTGAACCAGGTATTGAATTTCTGCGGCTCAATGATCTGCTCAATGATCCGTAGACAATTATCCCACACGTCAGTATGTCTTGACTGTTCAGCCATCTAAAAAATATGCCGGAAAAAATTAGTTTTAGGAGCAGTGATCTCTCACTCTTCAAATGCAAAATTGGAGGAAAATAAAATTATAAAAAATATTCTTTCCTCTTGCTTTTATAGATAATTTTATTTAAAGAAAATTTACAACACCCGCGAGACCGCGTTCTGTTCGACTTTTACCAAAAACGAGCCTGAAAATTTTTTTCTCACGTCCTGGAAAATCTTCTTGGACTCCTCAAGATCTTGTGAACATCCGACCATATATTTATAGAGGTTGCCCGAAGGGACGGCGCGTACGTCCAGTCCCTGGAAGAACTTGTCCGACGGGGCCAGTTTCCGGCTGGATACCAGCACCTGGGTGCCATACCAGATATCCGATTGAGATTCTGGGGCAACATCCTGGTTTGCAGGAGGTTCCGCTATGGCTTCCGGTTTTGTTACAGGTTCCGTGACGGGTTCCCGTACAACGCCGAGGCTCTTGTCATACTCCTTCTTGAAAGCCTTGAGCGCTTTGACCAGGCACCCTGCTATGGAGTCCCTTCCAGCAGGGCGGCGTAGCACCGAAAGGTCTGCATCGCTGGTGATATAACCGCACTCGACAAGGACAGCCGGCATGGTGGTCCTCCATAGCACCATCAAGGGCCCCTGATGAACTCCCCTGCTGGTCTTGACAGGACCGGATTTCATGCATGCGTCGACGGTTTCAGCGAACTTCAGGCTCTGGCCCAAGTTCGAGTTCTGCATGAGGTTGAACATGATGTACGACTCGGTGTCCGACGGATCGAAGCCTTGGTATTTTGTGGAATAGTCATCCTCCATGAGGATTACGGAGTTCTCCCTCTTGCACAGTTCCATGTTCCGGGCGAAAAGGTCCCTGTTCTTATCCCGGGACTGTCCCAGCGCGTAGATGGAAAAACCGTTGATATAGCGCCATCTGGTATTCTTTTTGGTGTCGAGGGCATCTATATGGATGGATACGAAAAGGTCGGCATCGTTGCGGTTCGCAATGTCGGCCCGCTCCCCGAGTTCGATGAAACGGTCGTCGGACCGCGTCATAATAACCTTGATGCCAGGCATCTCCGCCCTTATCTTGTCACGGAACCGCTTGCCTATATCCAGGGTCACGTTCTTCTCGTAGGTTTTCCCGTCCCTGCTTATGCAGCCGGCATCCTTGCCGCCGTGTCCCGGATCGATCACTATGGTCGTAAGCCCCAGTTCCTTCGGGTTCCTGGTCTGTGAAAAGCCGGGGAAAGCCGTAAGGAAGAGCGCCAGGGAGAAAAAAATGGCGCGATAATGACAGGGTCGATTGCGCATATTCGGAAAAATAGTCTTATTTTTGTATTCTGCAAAATTATAAAAAAATTGCATTTAAGGAACAAATACGGATTTCTGGCAGCGATTCTAATGCTTCTGTTCGTGGTTGAGACTGCCCTCCCGGCCCAGAACAGGCGTCAGAAGGGTCCGCGCATAAAGTCCCAGGCCGTAATGATGACGAAGGACAGCCTGAAGTCTCTTCCGGACTCTCTGTTATCCAGAAGGGATTCCCTCCGCCGCGTAGATTCCCTTTTCAGGAGGGATTCCATCAGTCTTCTGAAAAAAAGTTCCCTTTCTCGTCCAGCCTTTTCAAATGCCAAAGACTCCCTCATCCAGCAGTTCGTCAACGGGCACAGGAAACTCTTCTATTATGGCGGAGTGACCGTTACCTATGATAACATGAAACTGCGGGCCGATTACATGGAGTATGACATGAACACCGGCACGGTGTTCGCCAAGGGTGTATATGATACTATCATGAAGGAATGGAAGGGGCGGCCGGTAATGGAAGAAGGCGGCAAATCATATACGATGGAGGAGCTCCGGTACAATTTCAATACCCGCAAGGCCAGGATCACCAACATGATAACACAGCAGGACGAGGGCCTGATGCAGGGGCAGGACATCCAGATGATGCCCGACCGTTCCATTAATATAAAAAGAGGGAAATACACTGTCTGCGACCTCGAGCATCCCCACTACTATATGAACATGACGGTGGCAAAGGTCCTTACCAAGCCGTCACAGAAAACCGTGTTCGGTCCTTCATACCTTGTCGTCGAGGACGTTCCGATCTATTTCCTCGGTATTCCGTACGGATTCGTACCAAAGCGTCCCGAAAGGGCCACCGGCCTCCTGATGCCGTCTTTCGGGGAAGAAACTTCCCGAGGATTCTATCTCAAGGACGCCGGCATGTATTTCGTCCTCGGAGATTATTTCGACCTCTCACTCACGGGAGACTACTTTACCCTCGGTTCCTGGGCCGTCAACGTAAACTCCAGATACAAGGTCAACTACAAATTCAACGGTAATCTTTCTTTCAACTACTCCAATGACCAGACAGGAGAAAAGGGAAGCACGGACTTCTTCCAGACAAAGAACTTCGGACTGAGGTGGTCCCATTCCCAGGATTCCAAGGCCAGGCCTGGAACCACGTTCAGCGCGTCGGTAAACTTCTCCAGCGCGGACAACGGTAAATACAACTCCCGTTCCGTTTCAGAAGCCCTTCAGAACCAGACATCATCTTCCATTTCATTTGGAAAAAACTGGAACGGAAAGATAAACCTTTCGGTCAACGCCCTCCACAGCCAGAATTCCAGGGATTCCTCCTATTCCATAACCCTCCCGAACCTGACCCTTTCAGTGTCCAGGTTCTATCCTTTCAAGAGGAAACTCAGGGTCGGAAAAGAAAGGATCTACGAGAAACTATCCCTTTCATACAACACGACCCTCCAGAACAGGATCAGTTTCAAGGCTTCGGAATTCATGAAGGACGGATTCTTCGACAAGATGAACAACGGTATGGCCCACAACTTCACCATCGGGCTCCCGAATTTCACCCTAGCCAAATACTTCAATTTCACCCCCGGACTTACCTACGGCATGAACTGGTTCTTCCGCAAGACCGAATACGAGTTCAATCCTGAAACGAACAGGGTGGAAAGCCATCTCAGCGGCCAGTTCAGCCACTTCGGAATTACCCAAAGATACTCCGGCTCCCTTGGAATGAGCACGAGGCTCTATGGAATGTTCAATTTTGGGAAATTTCGCAAGATACAGGCTATCAGGCACGTAGTCTCACCTACCATGTCCTTTTCAGTCTCTCCGGAACAGGGGAACAGGATGAATGGATGGAGAACGCTGAACTACACAGACACCCTCGGGGTCGCCCGTTCCTACGATTACAACATATATTCGGGGCAGATCTATTCCGCTCCCGGAAAGGGGCGGTCGGCGACCATGGGCCTTTCGATCAGCAACAACATAGAAGCAAAGGTCCGCGACCTCAGGGATACTACCGGAAAGGGCTCCAGGAAGGTCAAGATAATCGACCAGCTGACGCTCAGCACAGGATATAATTTCCTGGCCGACTCGTTGAAAATGAATACGGTGGGTATTACGATGTCCACCTCCATTTTTGAGAAGGTAGGTATAAGCGCCAACGCGAACCTGGATCCGTACGCCATCGACAAAACGGGACGGAGGATCAACAAGTTCAACATCATCGAGAAGGGACTCGCACATCCTCTCAGGCTTACGAACGCAAGCGCTTCCGTCTCATATTCATTGTCAGGTAAAGGTACCATGAAGGGCAATGACGGCAGGAAAGGATCCGAAAGCACTGCCGACTATTACCAAAGGATATACTATCATCCCATGACAGGCGAATATATCCCCGGCGGCTGGCTGTACTATACCAATCCCAATGTTCCCTGGGCTCTGAACATCAACTATTCCCTGAGTTACAGCAAGTCCTACCAATATACCAACAACCAGCTCGTCACCAACAACAGGTACACCCAGACCCTCGGCCTCTCCGGCAACATCAAGCTGACCCCGAAGATGTCGCTTAACGCCACTTCGGGATTCGACCTGCAGGCTATGAAAATGACCACCACGCAGATCAGCGCCACATACGACCTCCACTGCTTCAATATCTCGGTTTCATGGGTTCCTACAGGCACCTGGCAGTCCTATATGTTCAGGATTTCCGCCAATGCGGCCGCCCTCGCCGACCTGCTCAGGTTCAAGAAGAGTACAAGCTACTGGGACAGGTAGCCCGGTATTTTTGTATTATTCCAATTATTTTTCATATATTTGCACCCGTCTACGGGAAATCCCCGTCTTTTTATCTTCCAAACAAATATTTATGCCATACAGTCTTTTTGATTTGACTCAGATGAGTAAAGAGCAGCTCGAGGCCATTGCCGAGGGCTACGGTGTGAAGAACGCTAAGAAACTTGATGCAGAAAACCTTGCATACAGCATACTGGATTCCCAGGCCAAAGTTGAATCCCTCAAGCCGACTCCGGAAAAGCCGGCGCAGCGAAAGAGGGGTCGGCCGCGTAAAAACGAAACCGCGTCTTCGGCCGAAGTGAAAGAAGCAAAAAAGGAAACCGCAGCAAAGGAAAAACCTGTAAAGGCAAAGAAAGATGCGTCCGTCGCTCCTGAGAAGCCTGCGCAACAAACTGAGGAAAAG
>CACXFP010000057.1 GCA_902766985.1 uncultured Bacteroidia bacterium
ACCGTGTCACCGGGAGCCGGGGTCCCGGCTTCGATACCTTCACGGAATCTCTGGAAATCGTGACCCAGGACGGCAGTTTCATGAAGGTTTACATCGGAAAGGGAAGATATCTCTTCTTCGGGGGTCGCTGCAACCACGGCACTATCCACGAACCATGCATTGCCGAATGCATTCCTGTTGACTACGGGGGGATTCTCGCCGCCGAGTATGAGATACTTGCCGTTCAGCATGGAAATTACCGGAAGATACGGCAGCCTCTCCTCGGCCTCGGATATGGTCTTCGCCTCGCCGGCAGCATGGAAGAACGAATTGATTTCAGGGGTTATGTGCCTCTCTATCAAGTCCTGATACCTCTGGAGCTTCGCAGGGCTGTAACCTCCGATCTCCTTGTGCCAGTAGGAAGAGCGGGCATCGTTGAACACGTTTACGCTGAGGTCGAGGGTCCTGTAGGAAAGGGTTTCGTCTTCGAGGATCATCTTGTCCACCGGCCGCAGGGCAAACTGCCCGTTGAAGTTCCTGGGAGTAATGAAATGATCGGCGTTGAGATACCTCTTGCCTACCGAGAACATGTTCACAAGGACCAGGATGCCTATGACGGCTACGGCAAGGTTCTTCTTCGACCTTGCCTGCACCTTTCCCTTGCTTTCCGACCACCAGATAATGGTCGCTCCCGCCAGCATGACCAGAATGAATCCCATCCAGGCATCCTTGACCATCAGGGCGCGCCTGTCGGCAGCCAGGGCTTTGGCAAGGATATCTTCCATGCCGGCGTCCCCGGGAGCGGAGAAGGTCCCGACGATTCCGGGGAAAACCGCACAAACAAGGCAGAACCCGGCTGTAAGCGCTCCGGCTATCCTCATCCCCGACAAGACCTTTTTCTTGTCGGCCGAATCATCGCGGATGAATGAATCCAGCCACAAGAAGCCCAGGACCGGGAGGGTGAACTGCAGGATTACAAGGGCCATGGATACGGTCCTGAATTTATTGTACAGCGGAGCAATTGCAGAAAAAGCCTTGGTAAACCACATGAAATGGCTCCCGACGGCAAGGAAGACTGCGAGGACTGTAGCTATGACTGCCCACCACTTTTCCTTCCCCTTGTAAAGACAGAGACCCATCAGGAAGAGGAATACGGTGATGATTCCCATATACATCGGACCAGCGGTGAACGGCTGGGGGCCCCAATAAAGAGGGAGGCTCCTGGATATCTCTTTCAGGTTGGTTTGGCCGCTGTTTTTCAAAAGTTTGATAGTCTCCGACTTGTCCGGGTCCACAGCCCCTGCGGAGGATCCCCCGTTGAAATCAGGGATCATCAGGTTGGGTAGTTCCTCCCAGCCATAAGACCAGGCCGTGGCGTATGACAGGTCGAGCCCACCGGCTTTGCCGCTCTCCGGTCCTTTCAGTTCAGAACCGCCCCGTGTCGAATATTCGGTATACTCCCAGACCGGAGCAAGCTTTATTATGTTGGTGGCGATCCCGACACCTCCTACCAAGAGAAGGAGGACTGAGGCTGTGAGGAAACGGCCGAGGACCTTCTTTCCTGACCTCAACAGGGAGACCAGAAGGACGGCCACGTAGATAAATATCAGGATGGCCAGATAGTAAGTTATCTGCTGATGGTTGGCCTTTACCTGGAAACTCAGGGCAAGGGCGAACAGGACGGAGCCCAGGACAGTCTTCGGGAGCCAGCCCTTCCATGTGTCTCCGACTTTGGAAACGGCTGATTTATATGTGAATATCAATGCCGCAAGCACCCATGGGAGGAAGGCTATTGCCTGCATCTTGGTGTTGTGACCGACCTGGATTATCTGGAAATTATATGAGCAGAAAGACACTGCCACGGCACCTATGACTGCAACGAGGGGAGAAATCCCGAGCGCGAGCATCAGCAGGAAGGCTCCGAGCAGCGAAATGAAAATGTACGTCGCCGGCCTTTTCCCGGTAAGCAGGATATTGTAAAGCGGCTGGGTCCAGTCCCCCTGGTGAGGGGCGCTTATGACGGTGGTGGGCATCCCGCCGAACATGGAATCGGTCCAGGCCGTCGGATCCCCCGGATGGGCCGCATTGTGCTCGTTCATCTCATGGGACATTCCCACATATCCATAGATATCCCCCTGGTTCACTATCTTTCCTCCCAGCACCTGCGGCACGAAGGCATACGCCAGCACCAGGAAAAACAACACCGCTGCGATGGAATAGACAATATTTCGATTGATGCTTTTCATCCGTTAACTTTTATTGTGGCACTCAAGTGCTTTATTATCAAGGTTTTCTATTTTACTGTATATTAATTACTTATCTGCCACGGCATTTAACAGGTCAGCAAGGACTTTGGTAAGGTTTCGGCGGGAGTATCTTTCATATCCGCGGGCCGTGCCGTCGAGGGTGCCGGCCTTGAATTTTTCCCAGCATCCGTCGATGAAGGCGGAAACGGCCTCCCGGTTGTCCCAGTTGCAGACTGTTCCCGCCCCGGTTTCCTTGACCAGTTCCGCCATCGCCCCGTCTTCCTGGCCGATACCCAGGATCGGACGGCACGAAGCCACATATTCGAAGAGTTTTCCAGGAAGGATCATCCTGTAGTCCGGATCGTCGCGCAAGGGAAGGATGAGGACTGAAGCGGCCCTCTGCTCCCGCACGGCAACATTGTGCGGCTGGTAACCCAGATCGATGATTTTTGAAGAAAGACCGTGGGACCCGAGGGAAGAATATATTCCGGCATCGGTCTTCCCGACCAGGCGTATCCTCAGCGCCTCGGCGAATTCCGGATCCGAAGCCGCCTTCCGCTGAAGGACGTCCCAAAGGACTTCCGGGTTGCCGTCTCCCGGGAAAATTCCGGTATGGGTGATGTTGAAGTGCCCGTCGCCTTCGACCGGACCTTCGAAATCCTCCTCGTCGTAGCCGTTGGTTATCATCTCTACCCTGGTGGAAGTCAAGCCTTTATACAGGTCACGGACCATCGGGGTCACCGTCAGGACCGCTGACGATGAATCCAGGACCTCTTTCTCCATCTGGTAATGCAACCTCTCGGACCTGGCGGAAAGGCCCATTTTCTTGAACCAGTACATCCTGGTCCAGGGGTCGCGGAAATCGCTTATCCAGGGAATGCCCGTCTCTTTGTGCAGGCGCAGGCCGATGAGGTGCATTGACTGTGGAGGACCGGTGGTAATTATCACGTCCACAGGATGTTCCTTCAGGTATTTCTTCAAGAATCTGACGGACGGGTTCACCCACCACACACGGGGGTCAGGAATAAACAGGTTGCTGCGGAGCCAAAGGGAAAGCCTTCCCTTGATGGATTTCCCGCCTCCGGAAGTAAGGGTCTTCATGTCGGTCGTGGAACCCTTTCCCATCAGCCTGCGGTACAGCCCGTAGGGTTCGGTGATCTTCCTCGTGATGATTTCAGCCTCGGGAGGGATGTCGGCAAGCAGGGTCTCGTCCACGGACTGCCGTTCAGGATTGGACGGGGTGTAGATGACGGGCTGCCAACCCTCTGAGGGGAGATATTTAGCGAATTTCACCCAACGCTGCACTCCCGACCCTCCCGTCGGCGGCCAGTAATACGTTATGACCAGAACCCTTTTCATCACTTACAAAAATATTAAACTTTTTATAACTTTGTAGGAACATGCAAAAGAAAACTGAAGACACTCCGATGATACGGCAGTTCTTCGAGGTGAAGGCTCAGCACCCCGAGGCAATCCTGCTGTACAGGGTCGGGGATTTCTACGAAACATATTCCGACGACGCCGTCCTGGCGAGCAAGATACTTGGACTGGTCCTCACGGCCAGGCAGAACGGGGATGCGGGGAAGATTCCGATGGCCGGGTTTCCGCACCACGCAATAGACAACTACCTCCCTAAACTCGTCCGCGCCGGGCACAAGGTGGCCGTATGCGACCAGCTCGAGGACCCTAAACTGGTAAAGAACAAACTCGTCAAACGCGGTGTAACTGAACTGGTCACCCCAGGAGTGGCCTTCAATGAGGCCCTTCTGGACCAAAAGGAGAACAATTTCCTGGCAGGGCTTTGCATAGAGAAAGACCAGGTGGGGGCCGCCTTCCTGGACGTGTCCACCGGCACCTTCCAGGTGGCCCAGGGAAGCCTCGACTACATCCGCACCCTCTCGGCCAGCATGGCCCCGAAAGAGATCGTGGTCCAGAGAGGGTATGAAAAAGGCATCCGCGAGAGGTTCGGACTCAATGTCTATACCACCTCCCTCGACGACTGGGCCTTCGTCCTGGAATCTGCCGTCAACAAACTCTGCCGGCAGCTCAAGGTAAAGAGTCTCAAGGGGTTCGCCGTTGATCCCTATCCCCTCGGGGTCTGTGCCGCCGGTGCCCT
>CACXFP010000058.1 GCA_902766985.1 uncultured Bacteroidia bacterium
GCACAGGCCCTCAGGCCGTTGACATTCCATGAAACGAATTTGGTCATAATCAAGAATTTGTCTGACCGGCATGAACCTCTTGAGAACCTCTGCCACCCTCGGCAAGATAAGAGGGGGGACCGGAGCGAAGCGATCGGTGGGGTCGAGCGGAGCGAGACGGTTCCAAGAGGTCCATGCCGGTCATAACAGCAATTATCACATTATTCAATGGTCCATTCGGGACCGTTCTTGGTGTCTTTCACGACGATACCGAGGGCCTTGAGATGGTCGCGGATCGCGTCACTCCGAGGCCAGTCCCTGGCTGCCTTTGCCGCAGCCCTGTCCTCCAGGACCATCTCCATAAGTCCGGCCACGGTCCTCTCCGACTTGTCGGAGGTTCCGGAAGCAGCATTGTCCCTGAGGCCGAGCACTCCGAAAAGGACATCGTCAAAGAGCCTGAGGAGAACGGAAAGATCCACATTGGAAAGAGGCCTGGAACCTTCTTTCGCAAGATTGACCAGACGGACTCCCTCGAAGATCTTCGCAAGTGCTATCGGAGTATTGATATCGTCGCACAATGCCTCGTACACTCCGTCAAAAACCGCCTTCACCTCTGGTGTGGTTCCATCGGGGATGGTTTCTGGGGCGGTATCCGCGATAAACTCACCATATTCGAGCCTGTCG
The DNA here is from genome assembly GCA_902766985.1 of uncultured Bacteroidia bacterium. Lineage (GTDB taxonomy): Bacteria > Bacteroidota > Bacteroidia > Bacteroidales > UBA932 > Cryptobacteroides. Next base: position 664 of record CACXFP010000058.1, read on the forward strand.
GCCGGATTTCCTTCAGTACCCTTCACGCAGGACGCCACCCCGGCGGCGGAAGCAAGCGCAGCCAGGTCGCGATAGCCCTGCATCACCTTCCTGTATCCCTTCTCTGACGCATCCAAAGCCTCGTTGGAGAAATCAAGGGTGCTGCGGTAATGGGCCTGGAGGATGAAGAACCGGATGGTCATAGGGTCATATGCCCTTTCAAGCTTGGGGTGACTTCCCGTGAAAAGCTCCGGGAGGGTGATGAAATTACCCAGGGACTTTCCCATCTTCTGCCCGTTGATGGTGATCATGTTGTTGTGGACCCAATAATGGACTCCGCCGGTTCCCCTTGAAGCCTTGTTCTGGGCTATCTCGCACTCATGATGGGGGAACATCAGGTCCATCCCTCCACCATGGATGTCAAACTCCCGGCCAAGATATTTCTCGCTCATCGCAGAGCACTCGAGATGCCAGCCGGGGAAGCCTTCTCCCCAAGGAGACGGCCAGCGCATGATATGCTGGGGCTCGGCCTTTTTCCAAAGGGCGAAATCATAAGGAGCACGCTTGTCGCCCTGCCCGTCCAGGGTCCTTGTCCCTTCGAGGGTGTCGTCGAGATTGCGGCCCGAGAGGACTCCGTAGTGGAAATCCCGGTCGTACTTCTCCACGTCGAAATATACGCTGCCGTTGCTGATATACGCATAACCGGCATCAAGGATCTTCTTGACCGTCCCGATCTGTTCGATTATATGGCCGGAAGCCCTGGGCTCTATGGAAGGAGGGGCGCAGTTCAGCTTACGCATGGCTTCATGGTAGCGCTCAGTGTAATTCTGGGCGACTTCCATCGGCTCGAGTTCCTCCAGGCGGGCCTTCTTCGCTATCTTGTCCTCCCCCTCGTCGGCATCGTGTTCAAGATGGCCTACGTCGGTCACGTTGCGTACATATCTTACTTTGTATCCCAGATGTCTCAGAAGACGGAAAAGCACGTCGTAGGTCACCCCGGGACGGGCGTGTCCAAGGTGGGCGTCCCCGTAGACGGTGGGACCGCAAACATACATGCCCACATGGCCAGGCTGGACGGGAATAAACTTCTCTTTCTTCCTCGTAAGCGTATTCGTAAGGAACAAATCTCTCATATTCTGTTAAATCTCAATCGATTACTTGCATTTGCGGAACACCTCGCCCAGGTATGACAACCCACCGCACAGGGCCTGGGTGATGATCTGCGACTCATGGGAAAGGGTCGCGAACAGGATTCCCATCTCCCAGGGGACCCCGAACATGGTAAGAAGCGACGTGGCGACTACCCAATGGAAGGCTCCGAAGCCGCCAGGAACCGGAATCAGGGAACTCAAGCTTCCCGCCATCATCAGGAAGAGGGCGTCGAACATATCAAGGCCGGAGACATTGGCGACGGCTCCACGGAGTTCAGGTCCGACGCTGTCAAGGTCCATCCCCTGCAC
>CACXFP010000059.1 GCA_902766985.1 uncultured Bacteroidia bacterium
ACTATCCTAAGGTCCGCTTCCGGAAGAGCAGGGCGGACATTAAGGTTCCCTCCGGCCCCGGTGCAGCCGACTCCGTCAATCCTGTTGACACTGATGCCGCTTATCCTGTCCACTGAATAGTCATATCCTGCATGGCCTGCCGGGTCGCTGTCCGGGCATAGATAGACCATGCCGAAAGGTGCGGCAGCTCCGGGGGAAACCTGTCCGTTGTCGCCTGAAGTGCCCATGAAAAGGTTTACATCACGAGGATCCTGCCCCTGCCTCCCGCATCCCAGTACGGAAAGGACGGCGATACATGAGGCTATCAGATGTTTTTTGACCATAACAGGTTATGTATTATTACTTTGCCAATTTATAGAACGATGACTTCAGGCTGAACTTTTTCTTCCTGGCATCCCAGGTAATCACATTCTCCTTGAGGGAAGGATTCAGTGTACCGTCATCCTCATAGATGACGGCAGGCTTCGGATTGTCGCCGAAAGCCACAGGCTCGATCTCCCTGCTGGCAGGGTCGTCGGCGGAAAGGGTGACACGGGCCAGCGGAAGGATCGTCCCTTCCTTGACGTAGAGGGGAATCCGTTCAAGTTCAAAGGAAAGTTCGAGGGTCTGTCCTCCTTCGATCCTCTCCCCGGTAAAGAAATCGTACCACGTTCCTTTGGGGAAATATATCTTCTTGGCAGTAACGCCCTTGCCACTGGCTACGACAGGCGCCACCATGATGTCGTCCCCCATCATATACTGGCCGGCGATGTCCTTCACAGCATCCTTCTCGTCAGGATAATCCATGATCAGGGCCCGGAAAGGAGGGATACCTTCCCGGTAATACTTCACGAAAGCGGCGTGCAGGTAAGGGATGAAACGCATCCTCAGTTCAATGGCGTTGCGGCAGAGGGCCATAAGCCTGGCATTGTCCGGATCGATGACCTCCTGGAGATTGAGTTCATGGTCCATCTGCATCCAGGGCGGCAGGGCAAGGTTCCAGGCATTGATCATGGCAACCGGAGAACAGATCACGCTCTGCATACGTCTGACAAGGTCTTCCTCGCTTGATGCCGAGCGGACTTCCGGACACCAGAGGAGGCCGCTGAAACCGCAATATCCGATGCCGTTGATATATCCCTGATGGTCATAAAGGTCGCTGTACAGCACGAACGGCAGAGGGGAAGCAAGTGCTCCGGAACTGCGTACCAGGTTCAGGGTCCTCTTCCCGGTAGCATTCAGGACCTCCATCATCGTCTGCTGGAGGGAAAGGCCGAAGAGATTGTGCATCTGCTCTCCGTCGATGCCTCCCGGGAAACGGGATATCTCAGGGAAAGACCAGTTACCGGTATAGTCGGAATTGTCGCACTCGTCGGCCTTGAAACCCATCGTGCCGATGCCGACTGTCTCCTTAGCATGATGTTCGACAAACAGGCGCCGGGCTTCCGGTATGAAGAAATTGGGGGCGATTCCATCCCAGACCTGGAAATCACCGCTGTACTGGAGTAGGTCATTATAGATCGGGCAGTCGGGATGGACATAGCCCTGTGTCCACAGGTTTACCTTGATATTCTTTTCCCCTAGCCTCTTGACAAGCCCCTTGGGATCAGGATACAGCGTGTCCCTCCACGTGTATGTACTGGAATATGAATGCTGTTGCCAGCCGGGCTCGAGACCGAAGACATCGCACGGTATCCTGTTGTCCTGCATGATCTTGGCAAAAGCCTCGACCTTGTCCTGATGGAAGATATTCCTCACGCGGTACCAGAAACCGAGGCCCCAGCGCGGAGGCAGGCATCCGCCCCCGGCAAAAAGGTTGTAGCGGGCAACCGCCTCTTTCATGGTAGGTCCTGCAAATACATAGATATCAACTCCTTCCGAGCGGGGTATCTCGATGAACACTTCGTTGCCCTCCCCTGCTGAATAAGCGCCGTTGAATGGTGTCAGAAACTCCTCGTCCTGCTTTCTGGCCACGCCCGAAGGGGAAGTCGGACGGCGGACCTTGCCTCCGAAATAGAAGGTCATATATCGGGCGTTGTCCACATATACTCCGTAACCGCCGGTAGTCACATAGAACGGCACCGGCGCATGGGAGTCGCCGGTATCCACTCTCGGATCGGCATTCACCCTCACAATCTTCTTCTTGCCTCTCTGTTCAAAAGAAAGTTCCTGAAGACCAAGGCCGTAAATGGCCTCGTCGCGTGAAAGGGGAACGGAAACGAGGACTCCCCTGTCATTTACCTCGGCCTGGGGTTCAACGGGAGATGCCACAGGACCCCCCATCCTGTCGAGGACATCCGCGGCCGGTTCCTTGTACCTGACGGTTGAAGGGGTCACGGCATCGGGCTTTCCTATGCTGTAACGCCATATTCCGGGATAGACTTGTTCGCACTTCATGGTGTGCACGTCCTGACCGCGGACAGATCCGAAGAGTACAATGAAAAACAAAAAAAAGAAGGCCTTTTTCATAGATTTTTGAGACTTGATTCATGTAAATATAGCGGATTTAAATGGAATGACAAAATTCAGCGCGGCGCACCAGCTGCAGGTTCCTGTTTGAAAATCGGCGGAAAAAGATTAAATTCGCGAACATCAAGTATAAAAGAACTTAACAGCCCCAGCCATGAAAAGATTTTCCTGGGCCCTGGCCCTTCTAATCTCCACTATACTCTGCTACGGACAGGAACTGCATCCCAAGGCTCCCGAAGTGCCGGAATCCATGGTATTCGCCGGTCAGAGGATCAGGTTCGACACCGACGACCTCTATGAACGGATGGACCGCGAACTCATCGCCTTCACCTATATGCATTCCAATTCCACCCTTATGCTGAAAAGGTCGAAGAGGATATTCTCCCTTATCGTTCCCATCCTTAAGGAAAAGAATATCCCCGAGGACCTCAAGTACCTGATGGCGATCGAAAGCAATCTCGACCCTAAAGCCGTGTCCGTCACCGGAGCCAGCGGTCTTTGGCAGTTCACGAAGGCCACGGGGCAGGAATACGGGATGGAAGTCAACGCGGAGGTGGATGAAAGGTTCAACATAGAAAAGTCCACTGCAGCCGCCTGCTCGTATCTCATGAGGGCCTACCGGAGGTACGGGGACTGGATGACGGTGGCGGCCAGCTACAACGCCGGACAGGCGGGCATCAGCAAGCGGTTGGAGGAGCAGCAGGAAACAAGCGCAATGAACATCGTCGTAAGGGAGGAGACAGCCAGGTACATGTTCCGCGTCCTGACGGCTAAATTGTTCTTCGAGAACCCGGAAGCATTCGGATTCAGCATGGACGAATCGGATTATTATCCCGTCCGGGAACCGGCAAAGGTACTCACAGTAAGCGAGCCGATTCCCTCCCTCGTGGATTTTGCGAAGGAAAACGGGGTGAGCTATCGCGACCTTAAAAACGCAAACCCTTGGCTCATAGGCACCAAGCTTACCAATGCCAAGGGAAAAACATATAAGATCATTATACCGAAGAAAAGGAACAGATAAAGACCCGCACCCATGTTTGAATCTATTGTATCCGCGGTCAACAATATAGTCTGGAGTCCGCTTCTGGTCATCCTCCTGATTTTCGCAGGACTTTATTTCTCATTCAAGACCCGTTTCGTGCAGGTCAGGCGCTTCGGGCTGATGGTAAAATCCCTTTTCGCCGGTAATACCGCAGACAAGAAGGACAGAAAAGGAATCACGTCCTTCGAAGCTTTCTGCATCGCCCTCTCCGGAAGGGTAGGGACAGGCAACATCGTGGGTGTCGCCACCGCCATCGCACTGGGCGGTCCCGGAGCAGTATTCTGGATGTGGATAATCGCCTTCTTCGGGGCATCCACGGCTTTTGTCGAATCCACCCTGGCCCAGATGTACAAATTCCACCATGACACCGGGTACCGCGGCGGACCGGCCAGCTATATACAGCACGGGCTGAAGATGAAATGGCTGGGAATCGTCTTCGCCGTCGTCACCATCCTCGGCTACGGCATCCTCCTTGTCACGGTCCAGGCCAACGGCGTAAGTTCTGCGATGGTCAATTCTTACGGCACCTCTCCCCTTCTGTCAGGTGGCGTCCTCGCCTTCATCCTGGCCCTGGTCATCATCGGGGGCATAAAGAGCATCGCCAAGGTAGCATCCCTCGTAACTCCCTTCATGGCATTTGGTTACATCATCCTTGCCCTGGTAATAGTCGGACTGAACTATGAGCAGATACCATCCGTGTTCGCATCCATAATAAACGGAGCCTTCGGCATCAAACCGATAGCCGGAGGAATCCTCGGCTCCACTATAATGATGGGTGTGAAAAGGGGAATTTTTTCCAATGAAGCCGGCCAGGGAGGCGGAGCCATCGTGTCGGCGTCCGCCGAAGTCACCCACCCGGTACGCCAGGGACTCGCCCAGTCTTTCTCCGTCTACGTGGACACCCTCCTCGTCTGCAGCGCCACCGCTTTCATGATTCTCTGCTCCGGGACATACAACATATTCGACGCTAAGACCGGCGAGATGCTGGTAGCGAACGCTCCCTCACTCGGCAACAACTATGTCGGATTCACCCAGGCCGCCGTCGACAGCGTGCTCTCCGGATTCGGCAACCAGTTCGTCTGCCTATCCTTGTTTTTCTTCGTCTTCACCACCTTGATGGCCTATTACTTCTACTCGGAATCCAGCATCATGTACATTTTCAGCCTGAAGAAAGGCAGCGGATCCGGAAAGGAAAAGGCCGTTCTCTGGATATACCGTTTCCTGATGCTAGGAGCTGTCGTTTTCGGTGCGGTCAGGGAAGCAAATGTCATATGGCAGATGGGAGACATCGGCGTAGGCCTGCTTGCATGGATCAACGTAGCAGCTCTCCTGTTCCTCTGCCCCAAGGCAATAAAGGCCCTCAGGGATTATGAAACCCATCTGAAGGATGAATAAACTTCTATTTGCCCTCACTGCCCTGCTATCCGTTTCAAGTGCCGCAACAGCATCCGGACGCGAAAGCCTCTTGTTCGATTTCGGCTGGGAGTTCTCCATCGACGGAGGAAAGACCTGGAAAGAAGTCCAGCTTCCCCACGACTGGTGCATGGAACTTCCTTTCCTTCAGCCGGACGCTAAACCCGACCTGCACCGGATGGGTTTCATGCAGGGAGGAACCGGACTGTACCACAAGGAATTCGTCGTACCAGCTTCATGGAAGGGAAAAAGGGTATCGATAGATTTTGACGGGGTGTACCACCGGAGCACTGTGTACGTGAATGGAAAGGAAGCCGGATTCCATGCCTACGGCTACACAGCATTCTCCTATGACATTACAGACCTGCTTGTACCGGGAAAGAAAAACTTCATTGAAGTAAAGGTTGACCATTCCGACTTCCCCACCTCACGCTGGTATTCAGGTTCTGGCATATATCGCCATGTAAAACTGACAGTTACGAATCCGGTACACATTGCCTACAGGGGTACTTTCCTGACTACTCCGGAGGTTTCTGCCGATATGGCGAAGGTCAGGATCG
>CACXFP010000060.1 GCA_902766985.1 uncultured Bacteroidia bacterium
ACGGGAGGGAGCAGCGGAATCGGGGCCGCCACGGCGGAAATCCTCGCAGGAGCCGGAATCAGGGTTTACGCCGCCTCCAGGAGCGGGAAAGCCCCTGGCAGAGAGGGAGTGATCCCTATAACCATGGACGTCAATGACCCTGTTTCCATCAAGTCGGCGCTGGAGCATATCCTCGCCGGAGACGGCACACTGGATGCCCTGGTATGCTGCGCCGGGAACGGAATCGGCGGAGATATAGAGACCACTTCCGACGAAGAAGTGAAGTACCAGTTCGAGACCAATTTCTTCGGTCTGGACAAGGTGGTCAGGGCTTGCCTCCCTATCTTCAGGAGGCAGGGGCGCGGCAGGATCGTTACCATATCTTCGGTCGCAGGATTCTTCCCCATCCCGTATCAGGCATACTATTCCGCCTCCAAGGCTGCCGTCACAATATATACCAAAGCCCTCCGCCTGGAAGCAAGGCCTTTCGGCATCCAGTGCTGCTGCATCCTGCCAGGAGATGTAAAGACCGGATTCACCTCGGCAAGGAAGATGACCGAAGGGTCGCAGGACCCGTCCTCTCCGTACTTCTCCATGGTCGGGGAATCCATAGCAAAGATGGCCAGGGACGAACAGGCAGGCATGAAGCCGGAAGTAATAGCAAAAGCAGTCCTGAAGCAACTGAACAGAAAGCGAATGAAGACAGTCTGCGTCCCCCGCATCGACTACAAGGCGCTATACCTCCTCGGCAACATCTTCCCGGAGTCTTTCATCCAGAAGGTCCTGTCTCTTCTATATCAATAGGACATGGAGTTCATCGACACCCACACCCATATCAGCGACGATGCCTTCAGGGGAGAAGAAGACGAAGTTATCGCCAGGGCCGTGGCCGCAGGTGTCTCCCACATGATCCAGCCGGATATCGATTCCTCTGAAAGGGACGCCATGTTCGCCCTCTGCGAAAGGCATCCGGGAGTCCTGCACCCCATGCTCGGGCTTTATCCCGGGTCGGTGCATGAAGGTTGGGAGAAAGAGATCGGCCGGCTCGAGCCATACCGGGACAAGGGAGTGGTGGCCGTCGGGGAAATCGGCCTTGACTACCACGATCCCGACTACGATGCGAAGGCACAGAAAGCGGCCCTCAAGGTCCAGTTCGAACTCGCTGCAAGCTGGGGACTTCCGGTGAACATCCATCTAAGGGACGCCTCGGAGGACTTCCTATCCGTACTGAAGGAATGTTCATATCTGGGACTCAGGGGCAACTTGCACGCATACGGCGGCAGCAGGGAGTATTATGAAAGGGTATGCAGGTTCGGAGATTTCTCCCTCGGCATCGGCGGGGTCGTGACTTTCAAGAATTCACATATCGGCAAGGACATCAAGGATATCCCTCTGGAAAGGATAGTCCTGGAAACTGACGCCCCTTACCTTTCCCCCACCCCTCTCCGGGGAACCAGGAACGAGAGTTCCAGGATCCCCATCATAGCCGCTTTCATCGCGGAGCGCAAAGGCATTCCCGTGGAAGAAGTGGCGCTGGTTACGACCATGAACGCAAAACGTCTTTTCAGCATATGAGAAACAAATCCTCGATTCTGATGATTTATACGGGCGGGACCATAGGAATGAAACAGGACCCGGCCCGCCAGGCCCTGGTCCCTTTCGATTTCAGCCAGATCCTGGAAGAAGTTCCGGAGATGAGGAAATTCGCCCTCAAGATCGACTCCTATACCTTCGACCCCCTGATAGACTCGTCGGACGTCGAGCCCTCCCTTTGGCAGAGCCTGGTCGAACTGATAAAAGAAAGGTATGACGACTACGACGGCTTCGTGGTCCTGCACGGAACCGACACCATGTCATATTCGGCATCGGCGGTAAGTTTCATGCTGGGGAACCTTACAAAGCCCGTAGTGTTCACAGGGAGCCAGCTGCCCATCGGAGCCCCCCGCACGGACGGCAAGGAGAACCTGGTCTCCGCAGTGGAGATAGCCTCCGGAAAAGACAGCGACGGACATGCGATGGTTCCGGAGGTCTGCGTATATTTCGATTCCCTGCTCATGAGAGGGAACCGCACAACGAAGGTAAGCGCCGAGAATTTCAGCGCCTTCCGTTCACCCAATTTCCCTCCCCTGGCCCAGGCCGGAGTCAATATCAAATATAACGCAGCCCTCATCCGCAGACCCGGAGACTGGGATGCCGGCATAGTGACCAGCACTACCCTCGACACCAGGGTTTCGATCCTTAAGATACATCCCGGCATCACTCCCAGGGTAGTTAGGAACATCCTGTGCGGCGAAGATACCCGCGCTGTCATCCTTGAGACATACGGCTCGGGGAACGCCCCGACGAAGGACTGGTTCCTGGACATCATCCGGGAAGCCAGGAGGCTGGGTAAAATAATAGTGAATGTCACCCAATGCCTGTACGGCTCCGTCGACATGAACCTCTACGCAACCGGAAAGGCGCTCGAGGAGGCCGGCGTCGTTTCAGGGGCCGACAGCACGACGGAAAGCATGCTGGCAAAGCTTTTCTACCTGCTCGGCAGAAGCGGGGACGAATCCTGGATCCTGGACCGGCTTACAAAAAATTTAAGGGGAGAAATCTCCGACTGAGTTTGTCAAATGAAATAATTTTAGTAAATTGCACCGGTTTAATCGGGCGGTTTTGGGTACACTCCCCTTGCCCGGTAAGAATCAGAAACTTATAACTATTTAATACATTATTAATTAAAACACACAAAAACGAGTATGAAAAAGTTTTTCATGTTTTTGGCAGCAGTTGCCGTCCTGGCAATTTCTGCAAGCGTAACATCTGCACAGGCGCAGGACAACCAGGCCGCCGCTACTGAGCAGGTTGCAGCCGCGCAGCCCAATGCTGCCGACCTTCTCAAGGGTTCCGGTGAGGAAGTTCCTCTGCACCAGGCCATCAAGACCAAATTCATTGAAGGTGGCGCGGGCTTCATGTCCCTCATCATCCTCTGCCTTGTGATCGGTCTTGCCCTTGCAATCGAGAGGATCCTCTATCTTTCCTTCTCGAAGACCAACGTCAAGCAGCTCCTCTCAAAGATTGAGTCTGCACTTGACGAAGGCGGTATCGAGAAAGCCAAGGAAGTCTGCCGCAACACCCGCGGTCCCGTAGCCAGCATCTTCTATCAGGGTCTGCTCCGTTACGACCAGGGCATCGACACCGTTGAGAAGACCATCGTTTCCTACGGTTCCGTACAGATGAGCCTCATGGAGAACAACCTTTCCTGGATTTCCCTCTTCATCGCAATCGCTCCTTCACTCGGATTCTTGGGAACCGTTATCGGTATGGTTGCTGCATTCGACGCCATCCAGTCCGCCGGTGACATCTCCCCTAACATCGTTGCTGGAGGTATGAAGATCGCCCTTATCACCACCGTTGCCGGTCTTATCGTGGCCATGATCCTCCAGGTGTTCTACAACTACATCCTTTCCAGGATAGACTCCCTGTCCATCGACATGGAAGACAGCTCGATCTCCCTGATCGACATCCTTACCAAGTACAGCAAGAAGAACAAATAATCCTTAGAACAGTCGTCCAATGTATTCCAAGATTTTCAAATGGACTTCATGGATACTGATTATCATCAGCTTCCTCATCCTCGTATGGGGTTTCCTCTCCGGATGGGAAGGTGGTAACGGCGCCAAGGTCGACGTGCTCCTGCGCTGGGCATACATACTGCTCATCGTGGCTGTCGTCGCAGCTGTTCTTGCAGCCATCGTAATCAGTGGCCTGAACAATCCGAAAGGCCTGATCAAAGGATTGATCGGGATCGCAGTAGTGCTTGCGCTCTGCTATGTGGTCTACCTCTTGTCTTCCGACGCTCCGCTCGTAGGCTACCTAGGAGATCAGCCCTCAGCCAACACACTTAAATTGTCAACAGCGCTGTTGAACATCACCTACATCGTGGGAGGATGCGCCATCCTTTCCATCCTTGTCGGTGAAGTCGTAGCGGCGTTCAGAAAAAAATAACTCGCTATGTCCAAAAGAAAAACACCGGGTCTGAACACTCAATCAACGGCCGACATCGCGTTCCTGCTTCTCTGCTACTTCCTGATGACATCCACCATGGACCAGCAGAGCGGTCTCCAGCGCCGTCTCCCGCCAATGCCTGACAAGAATCAGAAGGTTGAGGACCAGAAAGTCAATCGCCGTAATATCATTATGGTGAGGATCAATTCCAACGACAGACTTTTCGCCGGTAATGAAGCTCTGGACATCAGCCAGCTCAAAGACAAAGCCAAAGAGTTCCTTTCCAACCCCACCAACGATCCTTCCCTCCCCGAGAAGGAAGACAAGGAGATTGCAGGACTTGGCACGTACCCCGTTTCCAAGGGAGTCATTTCCCTCCAGAACGACCGCGGTACAAGCTACCAGGCCTACATAGCCGTCCAGAACGAGCTTGTGAAAGCCGTCAACGAACTTCGTGACGAACTTTCCAAGGCTAAGTTCGGAAGGCCCTTCATCGCCCTTACGGAGGATCAGCAGGATGCGATCAAGAAGGCTGTGCCCCAGAACATTTCCGAGGCAGAGCCCAAGGATGTGGCCAAAAAATAAAAACAGGAGGATTTAATTATGCCTAAATTCAGCAGAAGCGGTAAAAAGGATATGCCGGAAATCGGCACCAGTTCCGATATCGTGTTCATGTTCCTGTTCTTCTTCATGGTCACAACCCAGTTGAGAAAGACAGAGAACATGGTTATGGTCAAACTCCCTGAAGCCACGGAAATCGCAAAGCTTGAAAGGAAAGACCTAGCTTCATACATCATGATCGGTTCCCCTACCAGGGACAAACAGGCCCAGTATGGTACCGACGCCCGTATCCAGCTCAACGACTCCTTCAAGACCGTCGATGACATCCGCGACTTCATCGCTGCAGAGCGAGAGTCAAAGAGTGAGGCTGACCGTCAGTTCATGACCGTATCGATCAAGGCAGATGAAAACGTCAGGATGGGTATCATCTCAGATGTCAAGCAGGAGCTCCGCAGATGCTCCGCGCTTAAGATCATGTATGCTGCCCGCCGCGCAGAAAAGTAATCAAGCCTATATATTTAAGGAAGAGGGTGACCCGCCATGGGCCACCCTCTCTTTTTTGCACCTGTGATTCGGAAAATAGAGGGGAAAAAGCTATATTTGTGGATTGAATAAAAACCGGATTATCGTGGAAAATTTAACCAGGACAAAAGTTAAGGAACTCCTCGCCTCCCCTGCCGGAAAACAGGTAATGGCAAAAGGCTGGGTGAGGACCAAAAGAGGCAACAAACAGATAAAATTCATCGCCCTCAACGACGGGTCCACCATCAACAGCATCCAGGTGGTGGTCAACATGGATTCCTTCGACGAGGAACTCGTCAGGAGGATATCCACGGGAGCGAGCATCTGCGTCACCGGAAAGCTCGTGGAGTCCGTAGGAAGCGGCCAGGCTGTGGAAATCCAGGCAGAAGGGATCGAGATTTACGGAGAGTGCGACCCTGTAAGGTATCCGCTGCAGAAAAAGGACACCTCCCTGGAGTATCTCCGGACAGTCGCCCACCTCAGGCTTCGCACCAACACGTTCGGGGCTATCCTCAGAATCCGCCACGCCATGGCGTTCGCTATCCATAAATTCTTCAACGACAAAGGCTTCGTATACCTCAACACGCCGCTTATCACAGAATCTGACGCTGAAGGCGCAGGCGACATGTTCCAGGTTACCACGATGGACCTCGCCAACGTCCCCAAGAAAGACGGGGGAAAAGTGGACTTCAGCAAGGATTTCTTCGGCAAGAAGACCTCCCTCACCGTCAGCGGCCAGCTTGAAGGTGAACTCGGAGCCACGGCGGTAGGTGAGATCTACACTTTCGGACCGACCTTCAGGGCTGAGAACTCCAACACCCCCAGGCATCTCGCCGAATTCTGGATGATAGAGCCCGAAATGGCCTTCTATGACGTGAAGGACGACATGGCACTGGCTGAGGAGTTTGTGAAATACCTCGTCCAGTACGCACTTGACAACTGCTTGGACGACCTCCGTTTCCTCAACGACAAGTATGATGACGGCCTCATCGAAAGACTACGCAGCGTGCTTGGCGTTGATTTCCAGGTTGTCACATACACTGAAGGAATTGAAATCCTGGAGGAGGCTGTCAGGAACGGGCACAAATTCGAGTTCCCCGTCCACTGGGGCACGGACCTCCAGAGCGAGCACGAGAGATACCTTGTGGAGACCCACTTCCGCAAGCCCGTCATACTCACCGACTTCCCCAAGGACATCAAGGCCTTCTACATGAAACTCAATGATGACGGAAAGACCGTCCGGGGAATGGACGTCCTCTTCCCGAAAATCGGTGAAATCATTGGAGGAAGCGAGAGGGAGGCATCCCTGGAGAAACTTGAAAAGAGGATCGACGAACTCCACATGAGCCGCAAGAATCTCGAATGGTACATCGATACCCGCAGGTTCGGCACCGTTCCCCACAG
>CACXFP010000061.1 GCA_902766985.1 uncultured Bacteroidia bacterium
GCCCACATGGGCGGAGGGATCACCATCACCCTCCACCGCAACGGAGAGGTCATCGACACCAACAACGGACTTGGAGGAGACGGCCCCATCACTCCGGAGAGGGCCGGTTCATGCCCAGCTTTCCAGTTGATTGACATGTGCTTCAGCGGGGAATACACCAAAGAGCAGATCAAGAAAAAGATCCTTGGCAGGGGAGGGGCGGTAGCCTATTTCGGTACCAACGACCTGGGTGAACTCCTGCGGCGGGCGCACGAAGGAGACAAGGACTGCGAGGTGTTCATGAACGCCTTCTCCCTCAACATCGCCAAATACATCGCATCACTTGCCGCGACGGTGGACGGAAAGGTGGACGTGATCCTCCTTACCGGCGGGGCGGCGGCCAGCGACGAGATCTGTGACGCCATCGCCCGCAGGGTGGGATTCGTGGCTCCGGTGAAGAGGTATCCGGGTGAGCATGAACTCGCTTCCCTGGCCGAAAACGGCTACAATATCCTGTCTGGAAAGGTCCAGGTGCGCCACTACGACAAGAACGGCGCATCCTGCTGACATTTATACGTTTTTAATTTTTTGTTATTGCGGAAAGTGTTATATTCGCGGCGGAAAAACAAGTAACATTTTATATAAGTATGAGAGTTTCAATGAAATCAGTATTGCTTACGGTGCTCGCAGCACTCGTAGGCACTGTGTCTTTTGCCCAGGTGACCACCTCCGTCCTCGGCGGAAAGATCATCGATGAGACCGGAGAACCTGTCCCCGGAGTCGCCGTCATCGCGACCCACGAGCCTTCAGGTACTGTGTATGGCTCTACGACGAATGCCGAGGGCCAGTACACGATCCCCGGCATGCGTACCGGCGGCCCCTACAAGGTTGAAGTTACCAGCCTCGGCTACCAGTCCGTCACCTACACCGACATTACCCTGGTCCTCGGAGAGCCCTATACCCTCGATGCCAAGATCCAGTCGAGTAATGAACAGCTCAGTGAGGCCGTAGTGATAGCGGCTCCCTCTTCGAAGTTCGCAACCATCGAGAAGACAGGTGCTTCCACCAACATCAACACCCGCCAGATGGATCAGATGCCGACGGTCAGCCGTTCGCTTACCGACGTCACAAAGCTTTCCCCTTACGGAGGCAACGGCATGAACTTCTCCGGTTCATCCGGAAGGTTCACCAACTTCACCGTGGACGGTGCCAACATGAACAACAACTTCGGTCTCAGCACCGGTCTTCCCGGAGGCGGCAACCCCGTGTCCATCGACGCCATCGAGGAACTCCAGGTTGTGGTTTCCCCTTATGACGTAAGGCAGACCAACTTCATCGGCGGCGGTATCAACGCCATCACCAAGTCCGGTACCAACACCTTCAAGGGTTCCGCCTACGTCTATCACCGCAATGAGAACATGCATGGCAACCGCATTGACGGACAGGAACTTGCTCCTCGTGGAAAAGACCGCAACACCACCTATGGTTTCACCCTCGGCGGCCCGATCATCAAGAACAAGCTCTTCTTCTTCGCCAACTTCGAACATTCCATCATTCCTACCGTTACCAGCAAGTGGAGAACTTCCGCTGACGGAGTTGCAAATGAGGATGCTTCCATATCAAGGGTAAAGACTTCTGATGCCGAAGCCCTGAGGAACTACCTCATCCAGACCTACGATTACGATCCGGGTTCCTATGACTCCTTCCCTTCCCAGGACCAGAAGAACACCAAGATACTTGCCCGTATCGACTGGAACATCAACCAGAACCACCACCTGGCCCTGCGTTACAACTACACCACCAACACAAGGTGGCAGAACGCTTCCATCTCCAGGGACTTCACAGCCCTCAACGAGAGCGTTCCCTCGCAGTACGGAATCCTCTTCTCGAATTCCCAGTACCAGCAGCAGAACAACGTGAAGACGTTCACCCTCGACCTCAACAGCCGTCTGACCCCGTCTCTTTCCAATCAGTTGCTTGCCACCTATTCACGCCTCTATGACGTGCGTGACAGCAACTCCAAGCCTTTCCCCCTCGTGGAAATCGCCGCCGGAGACCTTGGAGAGCCTGACCTTCCTTACATGACTTTCGGTTATGAGTTGTTTACCTACAAGAACGCGGTTGACAACAAGATATTTACCGTGAAAGACGACCTTACCTGGTACAAAGGCAACCACAAGCTTATGGGCGGCGTCAGCTTCGAGCATCAGTTTGTCGGCAATACCTACCTGCGCAACTGGGACGGTTCCTTCAGGTATGACAGCCTCTCCAGTTTCTATGCCGGAGCCGCTCCCGTGGCCATGGCATTTGACTGGGGATATAACGGTGACACCGCGCCTACCGCATCCGTCACCTTCAACCAGCTCGGCCTCTACCTGCAGGACGAGTGGTCTGTCCTTCCTACCTTCAAGCTTACCGCCGGCATCCGTTTCGACACCGTTATGTTCGACAACAGCGACATCATGACGAACAACGCCATCAATGAGCTTGAATATGAAGGAAAGCACGTTGACACGGGTCTTTGGCCCAGGACAAGGGTCCAGGTTTCTCCCCGCGTAGGTTTCTCCTGGGATGTCCTCGGAGACAAGAGCCTCAAGATCCGCGGAGGTACCGGTCTCTTCGCCGGCCGTCTGCCCTTCGTGTTCATGACCAACATGCCCACCAACTCGGGTATGGTCAAGGGCAGGCTTACCAATGCCATGGGTGACAAATACACCGACCTGCTCAACCAGTTCGCAGGCGGTCTCGTAGTCGGAGACGACAATATGTCCGGACATGACAAGATCTTGGACATCCTCAATCGGTACGATTCCGATAAGTATCCCAAGACAATTTCCCCCGCGGACGGTACCAAGCCTTCAGAAGTCAACGGTGTTGACCGCAACTTCAAGATGCCCCAGGTGTGGAAATCCTCCATTGCGATTGATTACAGGGTTCCCGTTTCATTCCCTCTTACCCTCACCGCGGAGTATATCTACAACAAGACCATCAATGCGGTGCTCATGAAGAACTGGAATGCCGTGCAGGACAATTCCGGATGGGCCCAGTTCAACGGACCTGACAACCGTCACATCTATCCTTCCGAGACCAAGCTCACCGGAACCGACGCATACGTCCTTTCCAACACCAACAAGGGTTACGGATGGATCGGAACCTTCAGCGTGAACGCTCAGCCTACGAGATTCATTGACTTTACTGCGGCGTACACCCACACTGTTTCCAAGGAACTTACCGCAATGCCCGGTTCCAATGCAAAGAGCGCCTTCATGTACATTCCTACCGTCGACGGTCCGAACTACATGACCCTCCACAACGCTTATTACAACAACCCCGACCGCCTGATGGCCAACCTTACCATCAGTGACAAGTCCGGCAACCATTTCAGCTTCCTGTACGAAGGTTTCCGTTATGGAGGAAAGACCTTCATCTACAACAACGACATCAATGGTGACGGCCTGCAGTACGACCTCATGTACATTCCGAAGAATGCCAGCGAGATCAGGTTCGTGACCCAGGACGACGCCGACCGCTACTGGCAGTTCGCCGAGCAGGACAAGTACCTGAAGAAGCATGCCGGAGAGTATGCCGATGCGTACGGCACGATCGCTCCCTGGGTGCACACGGTCGATTTCAAATACGCCCATGACTTCACTGTCAAGGTCGGAAACACCAGGAATACCCTCAGGCTCAGCGTTGACGTCGCCAACCTCCTGAACCTCTTCAATTCCCACTGGGGAGTTGCCTGGAGCCCCAACCAGACGGTCTCCGACAGCAACAACCAGATCAAGCTTCTCAACTACGAATACACCGACAAAGACGGTGTCCCCGTATTCTCAACGAGGGTAGGCGCAAACCAGAAGACCTGGGAGCATACAAGCACCTACGGCAACTGCTGGTACATGCAGATCGGCCTCAAGTACATGTTCAACTAATTGAATGCGAAAGATCATGAAACTTAAGAATTTATTTGTTTCTTTCCTCGCCGTGGCCACCCTCTTTGCAACAGGTTGCAATAAGGAGGAAATCGTCTCAACGCTCGATGGTTTCAAGGCCGAATCCACATATGCCATCGTTCCCGAAGGGATCCCTTCCAGTACATATACTTTCACTACGGACCAGCCCTGGAGCATCACCGTTCCTGAAAAAGAAGCTGAATGGCTGAGCGTCAGCCCCACAAGCGGCAGCGCCGGCACCAGCACCGTCACCATCAGCGTGACCGAGGCTGAATCAACCCGTGAAGGCGATTTCTATATAGTCATGGGAGGCAAGACCCAGACTGTCCATGTGAAGCAGGTCGCGGCCGACGTCGAACCTGAAATACTCACCGTCACCGAAGCCGTTTCCAGGATCAAGGCCGGCACCCAGGGCGACAAGATCGTCTATGTCAAGGGTATCGTGTGCCGTATTACGGAAATCAGCCCTTCCTACGGAAATGCTACGTACTATCTCTCGGACGACGGCACCTACGGAAGCGACAACTGGCTCCAGGTTTACAGGGGGAAATGGATTGACGGCGCTAATTATACCAGAGGTGATGAATTCGCCCTTGGTGACGAGATGGTCATTTCCGCCGTCCTTATCTATTACAACAATGTGACCCCCGAAACCAGCCAGGGTACCTGCTCCGTCGTTTCCGTGAAAAAGTCCCTCCTTTCCGTCGATCCTACCGAGATCAAGGTAGATGCAGCCGGAGGAACCGAGGATGTCAAGATCGTCGTCAAGGACGGAAAACTCAAGTTCTCAAGCGCCGCGGACTGGCTGTCAGTAGCGGGGATGGATGCGGTGGGCGACACTACCGTCGTCCATGTAAGGATTGCCGAGAACATCGCTTACGAAAAGCGCTCCGGCGACATTACCTTCTCCGCGGAGACCGCAAGCGACATTTCTTCCGTTACCGTTACCGTGACCCAGGCAGCCGCAGTAGATCCCACGGCAGCCGCAGTATACGCCAAGGCTACCGAGATAATCAGCGGCAGGACCTACGTCATTGCCGCAGGCAACAACATGGCCCAGAACGTTCCGGCTGAAAAGAAATTCGGTTATCTTCAGAAAGAGGATGATGTAACCGTGACGGAACTCGGCACCATCAATTCCGAGCATCCCCGCTGTGAATTCGTAATCACCGCCGTTGATGGTGGTTACACTATCCGTCAGGCGGACGGCAGGTATCTCTACCAGACCGGTACATACAACAGTTTCAATGTTGATGCCGCTCCGGCCGAGGGACATGTCTGGAGTATCGAGATTGACGAGGCTACCGGAGCTGCCACCATTACTAACCTGAATGTGAATAAGTTCGTCCAGTGGGATCCGGGCTATGGCAGCTATGGCTCCTATGACTCTGCCAAGGGAGAGCTCCCCACGCTTTATCTGAAGAACGACCTCTCCGACGGGACCGTCGACAATCCCTACACCGTCGCCAAGGCGATCGAAGTGATCGAAGCCGGTGACGCCACGACCGAAAACGTCTATGTGAAGGGTATCATCAACAAGATCGACAATGTGAAACTTGAATACGGAAACGCTCAGTTCTGGATCTCCGACGACGGGACCACAGCCGCTTTCGAGCTCTTCCGCAGTTTCTGGTTCGGTGGTGAGAAATACACCTCCGAGGACCAGATCAAGGTCGGTGACGAAGTCGTCATGTGCGGGGTCCTCACCAAATTCAATACCACATATGAGATGAAGGAAAAGAATTTCCTTTATTCCCTTAACGGAGCTACCGAGTAGTCTCTGTTACAGACAGTTTTTTCCGTGGACGGTCCATTTTTCGGACCGTCCTTTTTTGTTATAAACCGATTTTTTTTAATTTTGTACTCTGCACTTTGTGGCTAAAAGAAATAAGATAATATTATAACAAAAATAAAAGCATGAAAATCAAACGATTGATTCTTTCCCTCCTTGCCTGCGCAGCCCTTGTGACTGCTTGCGAAGAGCAGGAAGAGGATTCCCTGATTCCCTCCATCGAAATTACCGCTTCCGAGATGAACATCGGTGAGCCGGGTGATGTGCAGACCGTTTCCATCACCAGCAACAGGCATTGGGAAGTGACGACCGACGCCAACTGGATTGCCGTCGAACCGGAATCCGGCGAGGCTTCCAGCGCGCCCGTGTCCGTCACCGTCACCATCCTCGAGAACACCGGTTACGACCGTACGGCCGCCGTTAAGTTCAACGCGGGAAATGACGGGAAATATTTCGATTACAAGACCCTCACCGTGACCCAGACCGGGCCTAAGGGAGCCCCGTCCGGAGACGACGGCACCCAGGGCACCGTTGACGACCCGTATTCCGTCGGCAAGGCCATCTATATCCTGAACAACGGCACCTACACTTCCGACAAGGTTTATGTGAAGGGTATCATATCCAGGATCGATGAGGTGGACACCGGTTTCGGTAATGCGACGTATTTCATCTCGGATGACGGCGGAAATACCATCCAGCTCGAGGTCTACCGCGGAAATTATCTCGGCGGTGCCAAGTTTACTTCCGCAGACCAGATCAAGGTCGGGGACGAAGTGATCGTTTATGGAGTGCTTACCATTTACAAGGGCACCCTTGAGTTTACCCAGGGCAGCGAGATTTATTCCCTGAACGGGGAAGGCGGCGAGACTCCCGGTGATTACGCGTATTCCATCGACTTCACCCAGAGCCAGAAAGGTTGGACCATCAAGGACATCAACAAGCCTGACGGAGTTGATTTTATCTGGGCTCCGGACACCAAATACGGCTACAAGGCTACCGGTTTTGTCAACCAGGTCCGTTATAAGACCGAGAGCTACATTGTTTCTCCTGCCCTCGTCATCGAAGAAGGGGAGCCCGGCATCGCCTACAGCGCCGCCGCCAACTTCTTCAATGGCAAGGTAGACCAGCTCTGCGGAGTCCTCGTGAGGGAGGTTACCCCTGACGGGGCCGGAGAATGGGTCCGTCTCGAAGGTGCGGGTTTCACTGAGAACGGTTGGAACTTCAGTGACCAGACGGCCAGCCTGGCAGACTATGCCGGCAAGACTGTCCAGGTTGCCTTCCGCTATACTTCCGACGGCACCGACACCGGTACCGGAACCCTTGAGGTGAAGAATTTCAAGGCCAACGCAACCGTTGACGAGAGCCTGACTCCGGACGATCCCGAACCCGAACCGGAGCCTGCCACATACTCCTACAACATCGACTTCACTTCCAGTCAGGAAGGATGGCGTGTCCGTAACGTCGGCCAGACCTCTCCCGACCTGGAGATATGGAAGGTCAATACCCAGTATGGCTATGTGGCCCAGGCCTATATTGATGGCGAACGCTATATGACCGACAGTTACCTGATTTCCCCTGCCCTCGTCATCGAGGAAGGGGAGCCGGGCATCGCCTACAGCGCCGCCGC
>CACXFP010000062.1 GCA_902766985.1 uncultured Bacteroidia bacterium
ATCGCCTTCAGATGGGCGGTACAGGCCTTTTCCATCTCAATCTGGACTTCCCTGTTCTTGGGATCCACATAATCGAAGAGTTTCTCGCCGGATTTCCTCGAATCCGTTTCTATCTCATAATAGAGGTATTCATTCACATGCTCGAGCGTGCCGGTCTCCGAAACCTTAAGCCAGAGATCGTAGAATCCGGCATACCTGTACTCTTCATCCATCCTGGAAACGGCATCCTTCAAGGCGGAAGTACGGAAGAGCACCAGTGAGCCGAATTCGAATCCATCCCTCAGCGACCCGACCTGCCAGTCAATCACCGGAGCGTTTTTCACATCACCGTCCCTGACAAGGAACCTGTCGGAATAGACCATGGCCGCGGAAGTGTCGGCAGCCACCTCCAGCATCCTCTCCAGAGCCCGGTCGACAAGCCGCAGGGCGGTCGGGGATGTATATAGCAAGGTGAACGGAGCCTCGGCGCGGGAAGATATTCCCCTTATTGCCGATGTACTTTTAAACACAGGAGCCGGGACGGCCTCCACGCATCCGGTCAGGGGGCTGCGGGAAAAGCATGAGGCGGTCTCTGCGGAAGATATCGGATCGATTGAAGAGTAGAAACAATCTATTTCAGCCATATTGACGGTAATTTGGTTGCACAAATCTAATCATTTTGGATGAAATTTTTTACCTTTGCGAAACCCTCATAAAGGATATGGACAAGAATCTTGTAATCATACCTACCTACAAGGAAAAGGAAAACATCGGAAGGATCATCCGAAAGGTACTTTCCCTTGACGGCGGTTTCGACATCCTGGTCATCGACGACGGCTCCCCCGACGGGACCGCCGATATAGTGAAGGAGCTCTGCAAAGTCTTCTCCGGCAGGATCTTCCTTATCGAAAGAAGTGGGAAACTCGGTCTTGGTACGGCATATATCACCGGATTCAAATGGGCTTTGGAGCACGGCTACGGCTACGTTTTCGAGATGGATGCGGATTTCTCCCACAATCCGGACGACCTGCCGCGGTTGCTTGAAGCCTGCACGGAAGGCGGAGCGGACATGTCCATAGGCTCCAGGTACTGCAAAGGCGTGAGCGTGGTCAACTGGCCGATTGGCAGGATCCTTATGTCCTACTTCGCTTCTGTCTATGTAAGGAAAATGCTGGCCGTCAAGATATTCGACTGCACCGCAGGTTTTGTGTGCTATAGCCGGAAGGTCTTGGAGACGATAGATCTGGACAAAGTCAGGATGAAGGGTTACGGCTTCCAGATTGAGATGAAATACACCGCTATCAAACTTGGATTCAAGGTCAAGGAAGTTCCCGTCATCTTCGTCAACCGCGAAGCCGGCTCTTCAAAAATGAGCAGCGGCATCTTCGGCGAGGCTTTCTGGGGGGTCCTTGGCCTGAGGTTCAGGAAATTCGCTCCCAAGGTCTGATGGGAGGCTATCTCTTATACAATTGTATCGCAGTCACCGGAGAATCCTGTTTTCCGGGAACCGTTGCCATCGAAGGTGAAAGGATCGCGGGAGTATGGAAGGAAGGGGATCCCGGAATATCAGAGTATCGCGCATCGCACCCCGGCATCAACACGGTGGACCTCGGTTCGATGGTCCTTATGGCCGGCGGGATCGACGCCCACGTACATTTCAGGGAGCCCGGGATGGAAGAAAAGGCCGACATGGCTTCGGAGTCGAGGGCGGCCCTGCTCGGAGGCGTCACCTCTTTCATGGACATGCCAAACACGAATCCCCCGACCACAACGGCTTCCGCCCTGGAAGACAAGCTGGCTAGGGCTTCCGCGACGTCCTGCTGCAATTACGGTTTCCACATCGGCGCCACTGACAGCAACGTGCAGGAGATAAAGAATTTCAGCCGCAGGTTTGCCGGAATAAAGGTTTTCATGGGTTCATCTACCGGCAACATGCTGGTGGACAGGCAGGAAACCCTCGAGGACATTTTTTCGGTAAAAGACATACCTGTTCTCGTCCATAGCGAAGATGAAGGCACGATACGAGCAAACCTTGCCGCCGCGAAAGAAAGGTTCGGGGAGGATATCCCTTTCAGTTTCCATCCCCGGATAAGGTCCCGTGAGGCTTGTGTCAGATCCACGGCAAGGGCGCTCGAACTTGCAGCCAGGCACGGCACCCGCCTCCACCTGCTGCACATTTCGACTGCTGAAGAAGTGGAAATGATATCGGAAGCCAAAAAGGATAATCCTTACATCACCGCCGAGACATCGCCCAACTACCTGTGGTTCTGCGACGAAGACTACCCCGCAATGAAAGGGAGGATCAAATGCAACCCTTCCGTTAAAACGGCATCGGACCGGGAAGCCCTGCGCCAGGCCGTACGTGAGGGGATTATCGACACTATCGGGA
>CACXFP010000063.1 GCA_902766985.1 uncultured Bacteroidia bacterium
GAACATCGTTGCCCAGTTTTCAGTGCTCAGGGTGGGAACGACGGAGGTCTTGCGCATCGTACTGGAACCCTCTGCGATAAACTGCTTGAGAACAGGCATATCGGCCCTGTCCATTCCTTCGGCTGCCCAGCCGTCCATGCCTATTACTACGACATGTCCGGCCCTGCGTACTGCAGGAACCGTCTTGGGAGAACGGACGGCCTTGTTTTTGAAAATCTCCCTGACTGGTTTGCCTACCCAGGTCTGCGGAGTCTTTGCACCCATGACGGCCGCGACAGTGGCGGCGACGTCGTATTGCATCATCGGCCCCTGGATCTCATATCCCTTCCTGACTCCCTTGCCGCAGACCACGAAGGGGGTCTCGTATTCGAAGATCGTGCTCCCGCCGTGTGCCCTTCCGGTTCCGCCGTGGTCGGAAGAGAGGATAATGATGCTGTTTTTCCATATGCCGGCCTTCTTGAGGGCGGCTACAATCCTTCCTATATAGGAATCCATCAAGTGGAGAGCCTCGAAATATGCGGGGGTGTACCAGCCCAGGGTATGGCCTTCGTGGTCGGGATGGTCGAATCCCAGCATCAGGAGATCGGGTTTCTTTTCGATGATGTATTTCTCAGCATCCGCGCACATCAGGGCGTCATCATCATATTGGGATTCCCTGTCCAGCGCCTCGGGGCTTACGCAGCAGTGCAGCCAGTCCCACTGGTAGAGGGCGCCGATTTCCGCCTCGGGATACTTCTCCCTGCAAACGGAAAAGATGCTTGTGAACGACACCGTGGATTCAAATGCCTTGATGTTCTTGGGGGAGCCGTAATTCCCTTCTTTTACAGGGTCGTAGAATCCGGTAAGTTCAGGCCCCATGCCGCTGAACATTGTGGGCCAGTTCTTGTTGCTCGCGGTCGGCCAGACTGACCTTTTATGCAGTGTCCAGCTGCCTTCCGCCATGAGGGCCTTCACGTTCGGCATGTCGGCCACGTCCATTCCCTTCGCGGCCCATCCGTCAAGGGTGATGAGCACTATGTGCTCGGCGACAGGTTTCGTGTTGCCCGCCGTCGCGGTGGATAATGCGGCCGCCAGGACCGCTATGACAGTGATTATTCTTTTCATGCCTACGTTATTTATCCTGAACGGGCCTTACCGCCCTTCCTTCGGCGTTCTTGTGTACCAATGCATAGTAATGGCCGTTGTCGCGGAAAACCAGCTCGAACATGTAATGACCGTAATCGGAAGAAATGGAGCCGGACCAATAGTGGCCGTACTCTCCGATGTCATACATGTCTCCATGGTCTTTACGTCCGGAGGCGGGGAGGAAGATGGAATTGCCGTTGGGGCCGGTAACCTTCATTCCGCCGACTCCGTTGACTGTTTCCCAGGTCCAGGAGCATTTCTCCCTGAGTTCATCTATTTCGGCGCTGGTCGGGAGCCTCCAGCCATCCCCCCACAGCCTGGTGGCAAAATCGTTGATGGTGCCGCTGAAGTTGATGTATCCGCCGACTGCAGGAATCTCCAGGAGCCATCCGGGAGTGAACCGTTTGTCGAAATCATTCCAGTCGAATAGGATGGAATAGTCATACGGAGATACGGCTCCTACGTTCCGGTCAGCCCAGAGGACGCTCAGTCCGAGGTCGACCGCTTTGCCGTCAGCTTCCTGTCCCATGGCGGAATTCGCCGGGATGAGAAGCATGCATGCCAGCATGGTATAAACAAGTCTCTTCATATCGGGTAGTTTCTATCAGTTTCCCCATTTCTTGAGCTGGAGACCTTCCGTGGTGACGGTGGAGGTGCTGCCGCTCTGGTTGCCGAAGTCAGCGTTCCTGACATCCTTGAGATAGATCTGGGGCCCTTCGTCAGGCTCGCTGATCCATACGTTGTCCATCTTGATGCCTTCCACGTCGTCGAAGACGAAGGCCGGGCGATAGTCCTTCCACTTTGCGGTGATGGAAACGTCCTTGAAGGAGATTCCCTTCACGTGTCTGACGTAGAATCCCCAGGAAGGCATTTCGCCCTGTAGGTCGTGCTCGGGATACTCATCCTCCCTTTCGGGAACGGTATTCATCCTCCAAACAGGCATGTATGCGGTGCCTTCATCGGCCCTTCCGGGGTGGGATATGCGGATGTTCTCGAAGGATACATTTTCCACGAAAAGACCGGGCACTCCCTCGATCATGCAGGGGAAGGTGTTGAAATCCAAGCCCCTCTGGCGGCCGGGGAATCGGCTCTCATGCCAGATGTCGGGCCGCTCGAATGCCACGTCGGCGCTTACGTTGCGGACCGTGACGTTCCTGAGGATTCCGGGCTTGCCGTTCCTCTTGCTGAGGCGGAAATAGAACACCATCCAGGAGTTCGTCTGGGTGATGCCGTCGATCAGGATGTTCTCGATTGTGTCGCCGTATATGCACTCCAGGGCTACCGCGCTGCGGAGGGTGTCATAAACGTAGATATCCTTGATGACGACATTTGTCGCTCCTGCTCCGGAACCGAACTTGATTGCGCTCGCTCCGGACTGGATGCGGCAGTTCTGGATGAGGATCTGGTCATTCCAGGTACCTTTGAGGCAGACCCCGTCGTCATTGCAACTGAAATGGCAGTTGATGACCTTGACGTTGCGGCAGTTACCGATGTCGATCCCGTCGTTGTTGGGGAAGGCGTCGCTGATGGTGTTCACCTTGTCGAACACGACGTTTTCGCAGCCCCAGAACTGGTTGACCCAGCAGGCCGAGTTATATACGTTGATTCCGGTGACCGTGATGTTCTTGCAGTCGTTGAACTGGAGGACGGTGGGACGGTGGGATTCGTCCGGACGGTTCTGGTCGTACCTTTCGGCAGGGAAGACACCTACATGGAAGAGGGAATCGATCTTGAGGGCAAGGGTCCGGCCCTGTCCGTCGATGGATCCCTGTCCGTCGATAGTGATGTTGTCGGCCTTGTGGGCGACAAGCAGGGAGAAGTGTCCTCCTTTTCCGTAATAATCATAGTAATCGGTGCTCCCAAGGATGACTCCGTCCTTCTCAAGATGGAGCTTCATGTTGCTTTTAAGCTCGACAGTGCCGGTAAGGAATTTGCCGGCCGGAACGATAACGGTCCCTCCGTCCTTGGCCGCCGCATCGATGGCTGCCTGGATGGCCTTCGTATTCATGGTGATTCCGTCAGGCTTGGCCCCGTACTTCGTGATGTCATGGTCTTTTGCTCCTGCGGCCAATGCCAGCGAGAGCATGATAACGATTGCAGAAAATGTTGAAAGGCACTTTTCCATTGGTCTTTTATGCTTGTTTTAAAGTGAAATATCGGCTTTTACGCCATCATGGGAATTGGGGAACTTCAGGAACAAGGTCCGGCTGCCCCTGTCCCAGGTC
>CACXFP010000064.1 GCA_902766985.1 uncultured Bacteroidia bacterium
GCAACGTCGGAGGTCTGTTCTATTTCTTCGAGTTTGCCTGCGGAGTGAGCGCTTACCTTCTTGGAATCAATCCTTTCAACCAGCCTGGCGTGGAGGCCTACAAGAAAAACATGTTCGCCCTTCTCCACAAACCCGGCTACGAGACACAGACAGCCGCCCTTGAGGAGCGGCTGCGCTAGGTCGTAAGGATACTTTTATCTCCTTTCGATCCAGTCGTCTGTGCGGAAGGGGCTGGCGGGCAGGCCAGCTCCGTTTACGAGGTTGACTGCGGGATTGTTCGCCCAGGCATAGCGTACGGCGACGGGGAATTCCACCTCCCTGGAGGAAACGATTATTTTCCTTCCTTCAATCCTTGCGTCAGCCTTGTGGAACACATGGTCCGAGCCTGCAATCCAGAAACTCTTGGGAGCCTCGCCGTCGGTGGTCCTGAGGCCTTCCGCTGAGTGGAAGATGATTTCTATCTCATTGCCCCTTACCCTGTACATATGGTACTCCGGTCCGTCGCAGACGATATCCTTCATGCCATATGTCTTTGAAAGGGCCTGGAGGGCAAGCCTCTTGCCTACGTCGTATTTGTTCCTGGGATGGATGTCATCGGCTTCCCCTATGTCTATCGTGACCGCAAGTCCTGAATTCTCCAGATGCAGGGCGGTCTCCCTCTGTGCGTCGCGCAGGAAGGCCCAGCTGGATTCCTCCGGTCCGGTCTGTGCTTCCATAAAATTGGCTATCTGGACGATATAGAACGGGAATGAAGTCCCCCAAGCTTTGCGCCAGTCGCGTATCATCAGGGGAAGGAGTTCCCTGTACTGGGCGGCCCTGAAAGCATTGGATTCTCCCTGGTACCATATGGCTCCGCGGATGCCGTAGCCGACGAGGGGATTGATCATCGCATTGTAAAGGATGGTAGGGAAGTTCGGCCCCGGATTGGCCTGTTCGGGAAGGGCGGGTACCTTGTCTTTCGGTACTGACACTTTGTATTGCCACGTCCCGGCGAGGGGTATGCGTAAAGAACCGTTTCCCTTTACCTGAATATAGATATTCTCCTCTTCTCCCCAGAGTCCTCCGGTTCCCTGATAGTCCATGACCCTGATGGCCAGGACGGCCTTTCCGGCTTTGACCTTGGATCCGGGAATGGTGTAATGGCGTTCGACAAGGTATCCTTCGCCCTTTCCGACCTGCACGCCGTTGAAGAAGGTCCAGTCTTCGTCGTCGATGAGCGAGAGGCTGAGTTCCAGGTCTTTACCTGCCCATGAACGCGGGATGTCGATAGTCTTTCGGAACCATACGACTCCGTCGAAATCCTCTCCCAGCTCCGTTTCCATCTTGCAAGGGTTCACGATATCTCCCCAGTCAGTTGTATTGATATCCTTTGCCGCCCAGTTGGTTTTTCCGTTTTTCCAGGAGGGGTCGTTGGCGTTCACTTCGGTCTTCCAGTTCTCGATATCTCTCTGGTGATCCGTCTCCCAGTTCTTTATCCTCTCAGGAAGATCGTCAAGCATGCCGAGTTGATTGTCGAAATCATGCATCTTGGAGAGGGAGCCTTTGCTGGTCCAGGCCTCCGCAATCGTGCCGCCCCAGCAGGTCTCAATGAGGCCTACGGGCACCCCCAGGGTCTCATAGAGGTATTTCCCGAAGAAATATGCAGTGGCTGAGAAGGGTTCGACCGATTCCTTCGTGCAGGCCGTCCAGCCGCCATCGGCTACCGCGGCGCTTTCAAGAGGTACGTTGCTCGTTGCTTTTTCCAGCCTGAGCAGCCTTATTCCGGGGACTTTGTCAAGAGAGGAGATCTCTTTTTCGTATCCGTCGACTCCGATCCTCCCGTCCTTAGCCCATCTGGCGGCCACTGGCATCTCCATGTTGGACTGGCCGCTGCATATCCAGACTTCTCCGACCATGATGTTCCTGAGGGTTATTTCCTCTCCGTCGGAAATCGTGATGGTGTATGGACCGCCGGCATCGGGGGTGGGGAAGTAGGCTCCCCATTTACCTCCGCGGGAAACCGGGGCATAATAAGTCTCCGTTGTCCATGAAGGCTTGACCGTAACCCTTGCCTGGGGGCTCGCTTTTCCCCAGATCTGAACGGTGGTGTTACGCTGAAGCACCATGTTGTCGGTGAAGATGGATTCTAGCTCGACCTTTGAGTACAAGTCAGCGGGGGCCAGAACCGCCATGAGTGAGAATAAGGATAGGAGAATAGTCTTTTTCATGACTGATTGATTATTAATTGTATAAAATTAAACAATAGAAATTGGAAAAACAAAGATTAATTGCTTTTTTTAGCTGAAGCAAAAAATGAGAGGAATTTTTCAAAAAAATATTTGCACATAGAGGAAAAATGTCTATATTTGCAATCCCAAACAACAACGGGGCCATCTGACAACGTTTTTGTTGTAGAACAAATAGTGCGGTAGTTCAGCTGGTTAGAACGCCGGCCTGTCACGCCGGAGGTCGAGGGTTCGAGTCCCTTCCGCACTGCTAGATCAGCCTTCTACGATTGTAGGAGGCTGTTTTTATATCATAGCCTTCACAATTATTTGTTTTTCTTTTGGTTTGCAAGTAAATTCGTCCTTTGGTTTATGACATCTGGGAAAGGAAAGATTCTAATTGTGGATGACAACGCCGGGATTCGCCGTGCGCTGGAGATCCTGCTGCCGCTGAACTTTGCCGAGGTGAAGTCGATTCCGTCCCCCTCGATGCTGGTCTCATCTCTGGAGCGGTTCCGTCCGGACGTGGTTCTCTTGGATATGAATTTCAACACCAGCATCAATACCGGCAACGAAGGCCTCTATTGGGCCGGGGAGATCAAAAAGATGATGCCGGAAGTCGAGGTCGTGCTATTCACGGCATACGCCGATATCCAGCTTGCTGTGGAGGGAATGAAACGCGGGGCCTTCGATTTTATCGTGAAGCCCTGGGATAATGACAAGCTGGTGGCCACGCTGACGGCAGCACGCGATAAGGCCAGGAAGACGATGGGAAGGGAGTCTTCGGCCTCCGGTCCCAGATTGTCAGGCGGCTGTCATCCTGAGCAAGGCGATGGATATATGTTCTGGGGCTCTTCCAGGCCCATGGCCGACATCCGCAAGACCCTTGACAAGATCGCCCCTACAGATGCTACAGTGCTCATCACCGGTGAGAACGGCACCGGTAAGGATGTGCTGGCACGGGAGATCCACGCCCACAGCCTCAGGAGTGAGAAGCCGATGGTGGCCGTTGATGCTGGCGCCATCACTGAGACGCTGTTTGAAAGTGAACTCTTCGGTCATGTGAAGGGCGCCTTCACCGATGCCCACACGGACCATGTGGGCAAGTTCGAACAGGCCGATGGTGGGACACTGTTCCTTGATGAGATCGGCAATATTCCTCTGCACTTGCAGGCGAAGCTGTTGCGTGTGATCCAGAACCGGAGTGTGGTACGGGTGGGCGGCTCCAAGTCCATTCCGGTGGATATCAGGCTCATCTGTGCTACGAATATGGACTTGGAGCAGTTGGTTCGGGAGGGACGTTTCCGCGAGGATCTGTACTACCGTATCAACACCGTTCACATAGCCCTGCCGCCCCTGCGGGAGCGCCGGGAGGACATCGTTCCTCTGGCGGAACGGTTCATCGGCCAGTTTTCCGAAAAATATCACCGGCCATTGACGGGGCTGGACGAATCAACTAAAGCTATACTTGAAAGTGGTCGCTGGAGCGGCAATATCCGGGAACTGCAGAACGTGATTGAAAAGGCGGTCATTCTTTCTGAGGGGACCCTTCTCACGGCAAAAGACATCCAGATTGAACATGCCAAGGCCGGGACTCATGCTGCAGGGCCGTTCAAAGCAGTCAGCGAAGCAGAAGAGGAAAGTCTGGTGCGTGAAGCCGTTGAGCGTTCGGGCGGGAACATTTCTGCTGCCGCCAAGATGCTGGGTATCAGTCGCCCCACCTTGTATGCCAAAATGAAGAAATACGGGCTATGACCTTCACCCTCTGGCATATCATCGGAGTTGCAGTTATCGTTGCCATTGTGATGGCGGTGATTGCTACTATCCGGACGCGTCAGAAAGACATCAAAAAGGTGGCCTATATGATGGATGCCCTGGAGGACGGGGAACTCAATTTCCGCTTCCAGGAGAACGGCCGCTTCAACCGAACGCTCAACCGTATCCGTACCATCTTCGAGAAGCAGCGCCAAGCCCACGAGCAGGATTCCTGGACCAGGCTCATCCGTGTGCTCACGCACGAAATCATGAATACGGTGTCGCCTATTGCATCACTCTCCGATGCGATGGCCAAGTCTGTGGACGAGAATGGCCACAGCGAGCTGGATATCAAGGCCGGATTGGAGACCATCAGCGACTCTTCCAAGAACCTGATCGGCTTCGTGCAGACCTACCGGCAACTTTCCGGCGTGGCAAAACCGATTCGTAAAGCCCTTGATCTTCGGGAGCTTATGGACAGCGTCATTGCCTTGAACAGCGAGTATGCGGCTTCTTGTGGCGCTGTATGCGAGTATCGGCCGGAAGGGGATGATTTGATGATTTATGCAGATGAGGGGCAGATTTCCCAGATTCTCATCAATCTCGTCAAAAACGCTCTTCAGGCGGGTGCAAAGCGCATTTACATTACAGCGAAGATGGGCAAGGATGACGATGTGATTATTCAGGTAGCCAATGATGGTGAGCCCATTCCGGTTGCGGCGCAGGAGCAGATCTTCATCCCCTTCTACACCACCAAAAAAGAGGGTTCCGGCATCGGGCTTTCGATTTCCCGGCAGATTATGCGCAACCACAACGGCACCATTGAACTGGTGCGCAGCGATGCCAAGCAGACCGTTTTTGAGCTCCGGTTCAGGTAAGTTTTTGTAAGGAGCACCCCAAACTGTAAAGTTTTTGACACTATAGTGTAAATCAGCTATTTACGGGATGCGTGGTACAAATGTGATACGGCCGATGGAGAGTTTTTCGTAAGGAAATCCGAGCAAAAATAAATGTGATTGAGGCCGAAAAAATTTTCAAAAAAAATCAATTATTTTGTCTGGCCTGCCAAAAAACATAAGCAAACCCTCCGGAATCTCACGACTGCGGAGGGTAAAAAGTTTTGTATTTGATAAATCGTAATTATTTGTAGTTTTTCACACGGTTCGTTGTCTAACGGGTGAGAACGAAAAAGATATGGAAACAAA
>CACXFP010000065.1 GCA_902766985.1 uncultured Bacteroidia bacterium
GCGGAGAAGTAGGGATTCGAACCCCAGGAACAGTCACCCGTTCACCGCATTTCGAGTGCGGCCCAATCGACCACTCTGGCACTTCTCCAATCGGGACTGCAAAGATATAAAAATTTATTAATTCTCCCCTTTTCCCTTCTCCTTCTTTTCTTCCCGGGAGAAAAACCTCCACTGGAACAGGATCAAGTAGATAGCCCCGCAGGTCACGCAACTGTCGGCGAAATTGAACACCGGCTCGAAAAAGACGTGCCCGCCAAGGAAGGGCACCCATGAAGGCCAGGTAAACAAAGGAAAATAGAACATATCCACCACCTTTCCGAAAAGGAAGGGGGCATAATGTCCGCCGAAGGAAGCAACCTCTACCGGGGTGGAGGCAGAAAACAGCACCCCGTAAAACAGGGAATCTATGATGTTCCCGAACGCTCCGGCCGTGATGAGCGTAAGACCGGCCAGCACGCCCGCGGGGACCTCTCTCGCACCATCCTCCCTGACAACAGGCACTCCGTCAGCGCCATAGCCCTTCCTCACAAGTTTCGTTATCCACCAGCACAGGAAGCCGAAGAGCACGATCCGGAAAACGGAAAGAAGGAGCTTGCCGGCGACTCCGCCGAAGGCCATCCCGAAGGCCATCCCCTCATTTTCGATGAACAGGATACGGAACCAGTCGGGAATCACGCTGAACTGCTCCCCGATGGTCATACCGGTTTTGACCAGAATCTTAATGACCTGATCTATGGCAACAAGAACGACTCCCAGGATAAGCAGCCGCCTGCCTTTGGAAATCTTCATCCTCAACCGCGCCCTTTGGCGAGTTTATCCTTGGAGGCGACACTCAAGGTAGCATGGGGAACCAGGCGGAGCCTCTCCTTGGGGATAAGCTCTCCCGTCAGCCTGTCAATCCCGTAGGTCTTATTCTCGATACGGACGAGTGCGGCCTCGAGATTCTGGATGAACTTGTACTGACGCTGGGCCAGCTGGCTGGCTTCCTCCTTGGAAAGCTGGTACGCACCGTCGTCCTCGACAGTCTTGAATGAGGGCGTGGTGTCCTCGATGTCGTTGCTTCCGTTGTGCATCACCACTTTGCGGAGGGTGTTGTACTCCTTTTTGGCAGCATCCAGCTTTTCAAGTATGATACCCCTGAACTCCTCGAGTTCTTCGTCGCTGTAGCGATTCTTGCCGACATGCGCCGTCCCTGCAGCTGCAGGAGCGGAACTCCGGTCAACATTAGGTTTTTTATCGTCTGTCATAATATCAAGCGTTTATCTGCTTACACTTATCTTGACAACCGCGTCGTCCCATTCAACCTCTGCCGCATCCGCGCCCTCGGAAAGGGGTTTCAGTTCCACGGACCTGGCAAGTGTCTGGGCTGCGATATAATCCTTGTATCCGGCAAGGGACCTGGAAATATCTTCAGCGGCTTTTCCATCTACAAATATAGCAACATCTATCTTATCTGTAACATCAAAACCGCTCTCTTTGCGAAGATTCTGTATCCTGTTGATAAGCTCCCTGGCCGTACCCTCAGCCAGGAGGTCATCGGTGAGCGCGACGTCGAGCGCGATCGTAAGCGACCCCTCCGAAGCTACGAGCCAGCCGCTCATGTCTTCGGATGAGATGAAATAGTCTCCTGGATTCAAGGTCACGTCTCCTCCGGGAAGTGTGAGGACGAAAGCCTCTCCGGCACTCTCGCATGAACGGATCCTCGAGATTTCACCTTGGGAAAGGTTCGCGAAGGCCCCGGCAATTTCCTTCATCCTCGCACCGTAAACCTTTCCAAGTGTCTTGAAATTGGGCTTTATCTTCAGGGTGATGATGCCGGTAGTGTCCGAGATGAACTCCATCTCCTTCACGTTGACTTCTCCGAGTATGAGGCTGCGGACCTTCCCGAGCTGGGCCCGGACGGAGTCGGATATCACGGGAATCAGAAGCTTGGACAAAGGCTGGCGGACCTTGATCCCGACCTTCCTGCGAAGCGCGAGCACCATGGAAGTGGCCTTCTGGGCAAGGGCCATCCTCTCCTCCAGGGCGGAGTCGACATGGTCGCTGAAGCTCTCAGGCATAGAAACGTAATGCACGCTCTCCTCTCCATCGGGGACGAGGTCGAGGTAGAGCCTGTCCATATAGAAGGGAGCTATGGGGGCGGCAAGCACTGCCACATCCACAAGGGCCTCATAAAGAGTCTGATAAGCGGCCAGTTTATCCTGGTCGAGGCTGCCTCCCCAGAACCTCTTGCGGTTCAGGCGGACATACCAGTTGCTGAGGTGGTCGCAGACGAAATCCTGGATAAGCCTTCCGGCCAGGGTGACATCGTAGTCCTCATAAGCGGCAGTCACCTTGGAAATCAAGGTATTGGTAAGGGAGATCAGCCACCTGTCAATCTCCGGCCTTTCGCTGTAGGGAACCTGGGCGGAGGTCGGATCGAAACCGTCTACGTTCGCGTACAGGGCGAAGAAAGAATAGGTGTTGTAGAGGGTGCCGAAGAACTTCCTGCGGACCTCATCCACTCCTGCTTCGTCAAAACGCAGGTTGTCCCAGGGCTGGGCGTTCGTAAGCATGTACCACCTGAGGGCATCGGGGCCGAACTTGTCCAGTTCCGAGAAAGGATCGACGGCGTTTCCGAGCCTCTTGCTCATCTTGTTGCCGTCCTTGTCAAGAACCAGTCCGTTGGAAATGACCCTCTTGAAAGCAGGGGTGCCGCTCACCATCGTGTGGATGGCATGGAGGGTGTAGAACCAGCCGCGGGTCTGGTCGACGCCTTCGGCGATGAAATCGGCTGTGCAGCCGAATTTGTCGGAGGAAAGGTTCCTGAGACCTTCCTGGGCGTAAGGCATGGAACCGGAGTCGAACCATACGTCGATAAGGTCCGATTCCCTTGTCATCTTCTTTCCGGATGGGGAAACGAGGAAGATATTGTCAACATACGGCCTGTGAAGGTCTATGCGGTCATAGTTTTCAAGGCTCATGTCTTCAGGATCGAAGCCCTTGTCCCTCAATGGATTGGACTCCATGAATCCGGCAGCTACGGCCTTGTCGCATTCTTCGAAAAGCTCCCTTACGCTCCCGATGCATTTCTCCTCCTTACCGTCTTCGGTACGCCAGATGGGAAGGGGTGTCCCCCAGAAGCGGCTGCGGGAAAGGTTCCAGTCCTGGATGTTTTCCAGCCACTGCCCGAACCTTCCGGTGCCGGTGGATTCCGGCTTCCAGGCAATCTGCTTGTTCAGTGCCACCATCTCGTCCTTTACGGCGGTAGTCTTGATGAACCAGGCGTCGAGAGGATAATACAGGACCGGCTTGTCCGTCCTCCAGCTATGAGGATAACTATGGACATGCTTCTGGATGCGGAACGCCTTGCCGGAGGCCTTAAGCATCATGCAGATGTCCACGTCCAGGGTCGGGGCGTCGGCGGGGAGGCTGTCGTCAAAGGCATTCTTGACATATCTCCCGGCGAACTCCTTATAGGAAGGATCGACGTTTGTTCCGACATAGGTGGGATCGAGGTCCTCTATGGGATAGAACCTGCCCTCTCTGTCAACCTGCGCCTGGCGGCGGCCCGTCTTGTCCACGACCATCATCGGGGGAACGCCGAAATTGGCGGCCACCCTCTTGTCATCCGCTCCGAAGGTAGGGGCGATATGGACTATGCCGGTACCGTCGGCCGTGGTGACATAGTCGCCTGAGATAACACGGAAAGCTCCGTCTTCCAAGGGTTTGAACCAGGGGATAAGGGGGTGGTAGGAAATGCCGACGAGGTCGGATCCGGAAAACTCCCCATCCAATATCCTGTAGGGCACGAGTTTGTCTCCCTTGTTGTATTCCGCAAAGGAAAGACCCGCCGCCTTGGGATTGAACCATGCCTCGACCAGGTCCCGGGCCACCACGAAGATGGCTTCCTCCCCGCTGTAGGGGTTGAACGAATGAACCCTCACATATTTGATGTCAGGTCCTACGCAAAGGGCGGTATTGGAGGGAAGTGTCCATGGAGTCGTGGTCCAGGCAAGGAAGAATACGGGAACGGACTCCACCCCGAACAAAGGCTGGGATTTCCCGTCTTTGATTATCTCGAACTGGACCGTGGCCGTGGTGTCGGTGACATCCTTGTAGCAACCGGGCTGGTTGAGCTCGTGGGAGCTGAGGCCGGTGCCGTCGGAAGGGGAATAGGGCTGGATGGAGAAACTCTTGTAAAGCAGTCCCTTGTCGTAGATTTTCCTGAGAAGGTACCATAGGGTCTCTATATACCTGTTGTCATAGGTGATATAGGGATCTTTCATGTCCACCCAATAACCTATCCTTTCTGTCATCTCCTCCCATTCGCGGGTGTATTTCATAACCTCGCTGCGGCAGGTGCGGTTATACTCCTCGACGGATATCCTGGTTCCGATATCCTCCTTATGGATTCCGAGCTTTTTCTCGACTCCGATCTCTACCGGGAGGCCGTGGGTATCCCACCCGGCGCGGCGCATGACCTTGTAGCCTTTCTGCGTCTTGTACCTGCAGATGGAATCCTTGATGGACCTGGCCATCACATGATGTATTCCCGGCTTGCCGTTGGCCGAGGGAGGGCCCTCGAAGAAAATGAACTCGGGTGCGCCTTCCCTGATGGAAAGGGATTTCTCGAAAGCACCATTCCTCTTCCACCTGCCGAGGATTTCCTGACCGGCAGCAACCAGATCGAGACCTTTGTATTCTTTGAATTTCATGTTTTTCTCTATAATTTTGCAAAGATACTCAATTCACATTTTTTTTCAAACATGAACACGGTTGACATCATCATTCTGATCCTCTTCGTTCCTGCCTTTATCAGAGGCATTTCCAAAGGAT
This sequence comes from uncultured Bacteroidia bacterium, assembly GCA_902766985.1. Classification (GTDB taxonomy): domain Bacteria; phylum Bacteroidota; class Bacteroidia; order Bacteroidales; family UBA932; genus Cryptobacteroides. Next base: position 4,819 of record CACXFP010000065.1, read on the forward strand.
TCATCGACCAGGTGGTGTCCATTGTCTCCCTCATCCTCGGCGTCTGGCTGTCATGGCACTTCGCCGCAAAGGTCAGCGAATATCTCGACCCTTTCCTGGAAGTCTCGCAGACAGTACTGAACGTCATTTCCTTCCTGGTGATAGTGATCGCCGTCGTGGTCGGACTCAAACTGTTCGGTTCGGCCATCGAGAAACTCGTGAAATTCGTGATGCTCGGCTGGCTTGACAAGGTCCTGGGTTTTGCCTTCTCCTTGCTCACCATGGCCCTCGTGGTCGGTATCCTGGCCGCCGTCTTCGACTCCATTAACGTCAAATTCAACCTCGTAAGCGGGGATCTCCTGGCTTCATCTCTCCTTTATAATCCCCTGAAAGCCTTCGGCCTCACCGTATTCCCCTTCCTCAAACAACTGTTCATGAAATCATGACCGACATAATCCTCATAGAAACATCCACGGCACTCTGCTCGGCCGCGCTCTCCCGCGACGGCAAGGTCATCTCATACAAGGAAAGTTCAACCCCCCATTCCCACGCTTCCCTGACGGCTCCTTTCATAAAGGAAATACTTGATGAAAACTCACTCGCGGTCGGGGACTGCCAGGCTGTATGCGTGAGCAAGGGACCCGGTTCCTACACCGGGCTCAGGGTTGGAGTCTCGACGGCAAAGGGGCTGTGCTTCGGCAGCGGAATCCCCCTGCTCTCCCTCGGCACCCTGGATGTACTTGCATGGCAGGCAATTACAGAAAAACTCCTTCCGGAGGGATGCAGATACATTGTTCCATTGGTGGATGCAAGGAGGATGGAAGTCTATACGGCTGTCTTCCAGACCAACGGCACAAGGAAAACCGAAACGGCTCCCGTGATAGTGGACGGCGGGAGTTTCACCGACATCCTTTCCGAAGGACCAGTGCTGTTCATCGGTGATGCCGCAGACAAATGCCGTGATGTGATCCGGGGAGAGAACGCACACTTCGTCCAATGCTGCCCGAAGGCCTCCTCAATGGCCATTCCCGCCACGAAAGCCTCCCAGGACGGACTCTTCGAAGACACGGCATATTTCGAGCCCTTCTACCTGAAGGATTTCATCGCCACGAAGCCTAAAAAGAACCTTTTCTAACGACAGAAGGTTGAAGTTCAGGCTCGCCTTTTTCAGCGATGTCAGAACTCCAACCTTCTGTCGTACGGAAGCTTTCTACCTCAGCGTCTTATTGAGGAAAGCCGTGATTTCGGGAAGGGTGAGGGCATGGCTGTCGCTCATCTCCCCGTTAACGATAAAGCAGTTGTAGGGAAGGTTCTTCACATTGTACATGGTGATGACCGGGCTGGCGGTACCGAGACCGTCGCAGACGCTGGTCCACTCCAGGCCCTGGTTCTTCACGATATTGGCCCAGAGGGCCTTGTCAGTGTCGATGTTGACCGAATAGATTGCCAGTCCCTTGCCCTTGAACCTGTCATATACAGGCTTCAGCACGTCCATGTTGTACAGCTTGGCCCCGTCGGCAGGAGCAGTCCAGAAATTGACCAGGACCACCTTTCCTTCGAGGGAACTGAGCTTGACCTTCTTGCCGTCAAGGCCGGGGAGCTCGATGTCGGGATAGGACAGGCTCCCGGCAAGGCGCAGCCTCTCATTCATCTCAAGGGTATTCTTCCTGTTCCCCGCCTCCTTCCTAAGAGCGGCGACATAACGGGAGTCAGGATAGACCGTCGACAGGGAATCGGCTATCGCATTGAAGAGCATACCGTCCGAGGCCTGACCGAATACGGGGAAATTGTCATTGATCTTCTGGTAGAAGACAGGAATGACGGAAAGGGACTTGCTGTTGGACAGCACGTATTTCACGCACCTGCGGTAATAATCCACATACTGGCGGGAAAGGTCGGCACGGACCTCCTTGGCATTGTCCACGGTAAGGCTGGAAGCCGTGGAGGAGAACCTGGACATGAAGTCCTGGAAATCCTTGTTGGCCTGGAGAAGCATTTCGCTCTCCTTGGAACCTTCAACCGAGTAGTTCCCGAGAGTGTCGGCGCTGATCTTCACCTTGTCGCCGGCATTGAGGATGACGGCCGCCACATTGGCATCGCCCCTGAACAGGTATACGAATTCAGGCTGGCCCTTGGCAACGTCCATCTTGTAGGAGAAGGACCCGTCCTTCTTTACCTTGAGAGTATCCAGTGTCTTGTACTTGTTGACATCCAGGAGCCTTACGGTGACGGGGACATCCCCGCAATCCTTGATGCTGCCGCTGATGGAAGTCCTGCCGCCGCAGGATGAAAGGACGGCCGCTGCCGCCACAGTCAGTATGATCGGGCTAAAGCTTCTCATATTCTTTCAAGATTGAATCTGCGATTTCACGGAACTCTTCCGGAGAAAGCTCAACCCTGGGGTTCCTGAAGTTGAGGTCTCCCTCGTTCTGGAGCGGGACCAGATGGATATGCGTATGGGGAACTTCCATTCCGAGCACGCAGACACCTACCCTTTTGCAGGGGACCGCAGCCTTGACTGCCAGGGCCACCTTGCGGGCGAAAGCCCATAGACGGGAATAAAGATCCTCGTCAAGGTTGAAGATGTAGTCATCCTCGACGTTCTTGGGAATCACGAGCACATGGCCCCTGGCAAGGGGATTGATATCGAGAAATGCGTAGAACTCATCGTTGCCTGCGCATTTGTATGACGGAATCTCTCCCTTCGCTATCTTGGTAAAAATCGTTGCCATAGCCTAAATGGAAATATCCAGGATCTTGAATTTCAGCACTCCGGAAGGGACTTTGGCCTCAACGACCTCACCTTTGCCGTGGCCGATGAGGGCCCTGCCTATCGGGGTTGTAGCCGCAAGCTTGCCATGCGCGAAATCGGCCTCGGTTTCCCCGACGATGGTGAACTCCATGACCTGCTTTGTCGCAA
>CACXFP010000066.1 GCA_902766985.1 uncultured Bacteroidia bacterium
CATCCCGTCGGCCCAGCAGGTGGGGAGCTTTTCACCGTTCAACGAGACGTCGACACCTAGCATCGCGGCTCCGGAGCGGTGGACGGTAACCTCGTTGAGGGCATAGGGGGAGAAACCTTTGATTCCGGACACGTCCACGCCATGCACCTCGGTTTGCAGGAGAGACCTGTCCTCGAGCACATAACGCCCGGCCAGAAGGGGCCCGGCCACATCCTCAGGCCTGTTCTCGGAAAGGAAACCCAGACGTCCGAGATTAACGCCCAGGACGGGAATCCCGCTGTCCCCGATCCTTTTGGCGGCGGAGAGGAATGTTCCGTCACCACCTATGGAGAGCAGGGCATCGGTACCCGCCACGAGGTCTTCCGACCCGTTTATCTCATACAGTCCGCAGGCGGCATCCGCAAGGGTCTTCACCAGGTCCTTCAGACGGGGATCCGACGCCAGCTCCCTGTCTTTCATGTATAAAGCTAGCTTCATGACGCCAAAAATACTACATAATTTACAAAATTTGAACGGATTTGTTAATTTTGTCCTTTGTCCGGAACCCAAACAAGGATGCGAACAATGACAAGGCTCAGTGTAAATATCAATAAGATAGCCACAATCCGAAACTCCCGGGGAGGCAATGTCCCAGATGTGGAGAAGGCCGCAGTAAACTGCGAGCTTTTTGGAGCGGAAGGCATAACCGTACATCCCAGACCGGATGAAAGGCACATCCGCTATTCCGACGTAAGGGCCCTCAAGCCACTGGTAACCACGGAGTTCAATATAGAAGGCAATCCCATTCCGTCTTTCAGGGACCTTGTCCTGGAAGTCATTCCGGACCAGGTGACCCTTGTTCCGGATTCGCACGACGCCATCACTTCTGACAACGGGTGGGATACGGTAAGCAACCGAGGATTCCTCACCGACATCTGCAACCTGTTCAAGTCGAAAGGGATACGCACGTCCATCTTCATCAATCCGGATCCCCGGATGGCAGAGGGCGCAGCCGCCTGCGGATGCGACAGGATCGAGCTGTACACTGCCGCTTACGCCGCAGGATATCCCTCCGGAAGGGAGACGGCGATTGCTCCGTACCTGGAAACGGCCAGGGTCGCCCGGGATTGCGGACTGGGGGTGAACGCCGGTCACGACCTCAACCTCGCGAACCTGGGCTATTTCATCAGGACCATCCCCTGGACCGCCGAGGTTTCCATCGGCCACGCCATTATCAGCGACGCCCTGTATCTGGGCCTGGAAAAAACTATCAAGGCATATCTATCGGAAATCAAGATAATTTGATTAATTTTGCAGACTTGTCCGGACTTTCCGGTTATAACAAAGGATAATATTAAAGGATAATATTAAATAATTCATAAAATGAAAAACACATCTCTCATCCTGAGCATCATCGCCCTTGTAGCTGTTGCTGCTCTCGGCCTCAGCTCCCTCATTGACAACGGAAAAGGACCCAAGAAAGCCGCTGCTGCCGACGGGCAGGAAACCTCAGCTCCCACTGCCGGAGCCATCGTCTATTTCAACATGGACAAGGTGCTTGAAAACTATGACATGGCCAATGACCTCCGTTCAGTGGTCCAGACCAAGGTCCAGGGCATATCTGACGAGGTCAACCGCAGGGGAAACAAACTCCAGGCTGATTATAACGCATTCCAGGACAAAATCAACAAAGGTCTCATGACCTCCTCCGTAGCCCAGGTCCAGAGCCAGGACCTCCAGTCCAGGCAGGAGAAATTCAGCACCTATGCAGCCCAGAAGCAGCGTGAGATCGAAGAGGAGCAGACTGTCATGCAGAACCAGATCCTCGAGGCCATCAGGGCCTATGTCGAGAAGTATAACTCCGAGAAGAATTACGCCATGGTCATCGCCACCCAGAGCGTCAGCGGAGCTCCCGGAGCACTCACCGCTCCCGTGGTCGACGCAGATTCCGCCCTTGACGTGACCGACGAAATCCTTGCCGGACTCAACGACGAATACATCAAGAGCAAATCCGCTCCCAAGGCTGCCCCGGCCGAGTAAGGAACACAGTCAACAACAGATACTTGAGAATTGCGATACTGTCGACTTTCTACCCTTTGAGAGGAGGGATCGCCCAGTTCAATGCCGACCTGTATAATGAACTGGGCAAGTCCCACACTGTAAAGGCCTTCACTTTCAGCAGACAGTATCCGCAGTTCCTCTTCCCCGGGAAAACCCAATACGTTACATCCGACGACAACGCCGTGCCGGTGGACAGTGATCCTGTCCTCGACACGGCGAACCCTTTCACCTGGGGCAGGTGCGCTGACGCCATCATAAGATGGAAGCCGGACCTCCTCGTGATGAAGTACTGGATGTCATGGTTCGGTCCTTCCCTCGGATACGTCGCCCGCAGGGTCAGGAAAACCGGCTGCAAGACGGTTTCCATACTGGACAACGTAATTCCCCATGAGAAGCGGTTTTTCGACGCCCCTCTCACGAATTATTTCCTGTCAGGCTGTTCCGGGCACATAGCCATGTGCCGGGAAGTTTCCGAAGACCTTCTTTCCCTTTCCCCGGAGGCAAGATGCACCATCCTCCCCCACCCCCTCTACAACCACTTCGGTTCCGCAATCCCACGCGAAGCAGCAGAGGACAGGCTCGGACTCCCTCACGGAAAACGCAACCTCCTGTTCTTCGGCCTTATACGGGATTACAAAGGGCTTGACATACTCATTGATGCATTTTCTCTCCTTGATGACAGCTACACCCTCACGATAGCAGGCGAGCCTTACGAATCATTCGAGAAATACGGGAAAGCCATATCCCTCTCCCCCGCAAAAGACAGGATCCGGGTGTTCCCGCGCTACATCCCCGACTCCGAAGTCAAGGATTTCTTCTCGGCGGCCGACCTTGCCGTCCTGCCATACCGCAGCGCCACGCAGAGCGGCATTTCTTCCATCGCGTATAATTTCGACGTACCCCTGGTCGTGACCGACACCGGAGGCCTCAAGGCCACCGTAGGAAAAACTGGCACGGGTCTTGTCGCAGAAAGTGCCGAAGCGGGGGCCATCGCCCGCGAAATCAGGCGCTTCTTCTCGGAACCCGGACTGGGATCCCTTTGCCGGGAAAACATCAGGAAAGAGAAGGAAAGGCTTTCATGGGCGTCCTTCGCCCGCGGACTGACTGATTTCGCGCAGAGCCTCTGATTCCAATAAAGATCACATTATGAAGAAATTGACGATAATACTCCTGACCTGCCTGCTTGCACTGGATTACTCCGGGCAGGTGGTTTTCGCACAGGGATATCAGCAGACTCCGGTGACTGTATCCAAAGAAAAGGTCAGGCTTAACGGCAAGGTGTACTATTCCCACGTCGTGCTCGAGAAACAGACCCTTTTCTCGGTTGCAAAGGCATATGGTGTGACCATGCAGGACATAGTCAAGGCGAACCCGGCCCTTGACCTCGCCAACAACGGGTTGAAAAAAAACCAGATAGTTCTGATTCCCGCCGAACTCGTGAATACGGCGTCGCACCCGGAGGAGATGAAGGAGGAGGCAACCGACGACAGGGTTCCGTCCCCGATCAAGGTCAGGGAAGAAGCCCCTGCGGGAGAAGAAACGGCGAATCCGGCCATTCCGGAGAAAAAGGGGAACAAGGATTATTTCATCCATATCGTCAAATGGTATGAGGACCTTTCAGACATAGCCAAGAAATACGGGATGTCGGAGGAAACCATAATGAGATACAACGGGATGAAGTCCTCCAAGGTCAAGAAAAAGATGAGGCTGAAAATCCCTTACAGGCCGGATGAGACCGTGGACACAAAGGATTCAGAAGCTGAAGCAGCGGTGCCGGACCAGGCAGCCGTCCCCGCCGCTCCCGCAACGGACACCCTTGAGGTGGCGCAGCAGGAAGCGGACAGCGTGGAAGTCGATGAAAGGGACATTCCCTGGTACAAGACCATATTCACCGGAAAGAAGGACGTCAAGATATCCCTTCTGTTCCCCCTCAACGCAGACAAGGCCGTCAATGAGAATTTCGCCGATTTCTACGCGGGAGCCCTCCTTGCCGCCCGGGATCTCGGCTCAAAAGACGGTATAAACCTCGACATCAACGTCTATGATGTGGCTTCAGGGAACATTCCCCTGACAAAAGAGAACTTCGAAGGAAGCGACCTCGTCATCGGCCCCGTGTCCAGGAAAGACATCACAGCCGCCCTTGACGTATGTCCAAGGAACAAATACCTGATTTCCCCCCTCGATCCGGGAGTATCCGCCCTGGCAGCGACCACGCCCAACCTCATCCAGGCGCCCACGCCGGCAGCCTTCCAATACAAGGACGTCGTGAACTGGGTGCGGGAAGACAAGGGAGAGGCAGACAGGGTCCTCCTCATCTACGAAAAAGACGCCAAGGAATCGACGGCTGCAGCAAGCATGCTCGCCGCCCTCGACTCCTCGAGAATCGAGTACAAAACCCTCTCCTACGGGATACTGGAAGGCAGGAACATCGACAGGTCCATGGCTGAACTCCTCTCAAAAGAAGCGCCCAACAGGATTATCCTGGCATCGGAAAGCGAGGCCTTCGTGGGAGACGTGGTCAGGAACCTCAACCTCCTCATCCACGGCAAATATGCCATCACCCTTTACAGCCCTTCGAAAATCAGGAACTTCGAGACCATCGACGTCGAGAGCCTCCACAATGTGAACCTCCATGTGAGCACCACATATTTTATCGACTATGATGACGCCAGGGTCAGGAGTTTCCTTCTGGCATACAGGGCTCTGTACAAGACGGAGCCCTCCCAGTTCGCCTTCCAGGGATACGATGTAATGGATTATTTCACGAGGATGTACTCGAAATACGGCCGCAACTGGTACAAGATGGCTTCACGGGGAAGGACCGCAGGGCTCCAGGCTGACTATAGATTCATTGAATACAAGGGCGGAGGATTCACCAACGGCGCCGTCCGCCGCGTGACCTATGATCCCGGATACACCATAACCCTGGTGAAAAACTACAAAGACTGACTATGACCGAGAACATCGACTGCCTCATCATCGGCGGAGGCCCCGCCGGATACACAGCTGCGATTTATGCTTCACGCGCAGCTCTCAAGCCCGTCCTCTACGAAGGTATGGAACCTGGAGGGCAGCTGACCACCACAACAGTCGTGGAAAACTTCCCCGGATATGAGAACGGGGTTGACGCCAACGCGCTGATGGACGAGATGCGCCGCCAGGCCGTCCGCCTCGGGGCAGACATTAGGAGAGGGACCGTCACGGCCGCCGACCTTTCTTCCCGTCCTTTCAAGGTCACGGTCGACGGGGAGAATGTCCTGAATGCAAAAACAATCATAATCGCAACGGGAGCTACGGCAAAGTACCTCGGCCTGCCCTCTGAAAAGGAATTCAGGGGCATGGGCGTCTCGGCTTGTGCCACCTGCGACGGCTTCTTCTACAGGAAAAAGGATGTCGCCGTCGTAGGAGGAGGCGATACAGCCTGCCAGGAGGCAGTCTATCTCGCCGGCCTGTGCAAGAAGGTATATATGATCGTAAGGAGGGATGTCCTCCGCGCCTCCGTAGCCATGCAGGAAAAGGTCAAGGCGGCTCCAAACATCGAGATTCTCTGGAACTGCAACACCCAGGAAGTCCTCGG
>CACXFP010000067.1 GCA_902766985.1 uncultured Bacteroidia bacterium
AAGGGCGGTCTCGCTACTACCGTCAACCTTGGCAAGTGGTTCACCCCTTCAGTAGGTGCCCGCATCGGTTGGAGAGGCCTTACCAACTCTTCCCGTGGAAATGACTTCGGTTCCTACAAGCAGAATTCCGCTTTGGTCGACCTCATGTGGAACATGTCCAACGCTTTCTCCGGCTACAAGGAGACCCGCTTCTGGGATATCATCCCTTACGCTGGCTTCGGTGGCAACTGGGTTAAGCTCGACGACAAGGCTGGCTGGGATCAGGAATTCGTAATCAATGCCGGTATCCTCAATGATTTCCGTCTTGGAAAGCATGTTGACCTCTTCCTCGACCTCCAGGCTATGATGACCAAGGCTCCCCAGTACGCAGCTGCTGGTGTTGAGAACGACAGGTACTACTGGCCTGTTTCTGCTACCCTCGGCCTCATCTTCAACCTTGGCAGGACCAACTTCGACCGTCACAGCTCCATTACCCCTGTCGTTGTTCCCGTTCCCTTCACTGTGGATCAGTACAACGCTCTCAAGAACAGGGTAGCCGAGCTCGAGAAGGAGAACGCAGCCCTCAGGAACAGGATCGCAGAGCTCGAGTCCCGCAAACCCGAGACCATCTATGTTGACAACACCGTTCCTTCCTCCGCTACCATTTACTTCGACCTTGGTTCCTCCAAGATCTCCGAGAGGGAGAAGGCTCACCTCGAGTACTATGCTTCCACCCTCGGCAACGATGCTAAGGTTACCGTCGTAGGTTCCGCTGACAGCGGCACCGGTACCCCGAAGATCAACGCCAAGCTCTCCGCTGACCGTGCAAAGGCCGTTAAGGACCTCCTCGTCAGCAAGTTCGGACTCTCCGAGGACAACATCAATGTTGAGACCGCTCTCGACGTGTTCGATACCCCTGCAAAGAGCCGCGTGGTTATCGTGAAGTAATTCTCACAGGAGAATACAGATGAATTGAGGCGTCCCGTTGAGGACGCCTCATTTTTTTTTGTTTTCAGTACTCAGGTATTCCATCCTGATAGTACCGTGGGATATGGCTTATTTCATTGCGGCGAATCTCTGCAACTGGGTATCTGCACTTATCTTGTCGATGATGGAGCAAACCAGTTTGAAGGTCCTGCTGTCGCGGGAATAGTCAGCTGGAGTGATGAAGTTCACTCTGCCCTGCCTGTGGAGTTTTGCTGCCTTTGCCCTGTCCTCCGGGACGGAGGGGTCGTAAACGCCGATGGCATGCCCTCCGAACATGCCTACTATCTTCATGCTGGGCACGTCCGTTTCTCCATCGCCGAAGTAGATCATATTTGGAAATGGGATCCTTTTCTTGTCGTCTGCAACGCTTGCGTTGACCATCTTTGAATCCCTAGACGAGAATATCCCTTTGTTTATCTTGAAGATGAACTGTGTCTTTGCCGTATAGTCTACAGCTATTCCGGGCCATTCGGCTTCCCCGTTCCTGTCATATATGAAGGTGCAGGCGAAGATGTGCTTGAATTCATGGGCGATGGGGCAGCCCTCGATTATTTCCTTGAGCCCTGAGGAATTGATGTAGTGCTCGATCCTGACGCCTTTTGACTCGCCGTATCCGTTCACGAGGGAAAACCATTCCCTGACTCCCGGATATAGCCGGATGTGCTGTCCGAACCGCTTGAAATCGCTTCTGCGCAGTTTGATTCCATGGCGTCTGGCTTCATCGAACATGAGTTTCATGTAGGAAAGGATGTTGCTCGCGTCCTGCCCTTTTGCAATGCCGTCGCTCATGCTCCAGAACTCTTCGGGAGTCGATCCGATAGCCTGGATGAAACCGAATTCCTGCATGTTGCCGGGGGATAGGGTCCCGTCAAAGTCATATATCAGCGCGACGATGGGTTTCTTTCTCATTTTGCTCAATTTACGCGCAAATATAGTCAAAATCATTTTCCTAACAGGATGCATTTTATTATTTTTGTCGAAATGATTGCAAATCACAGCGTATGGAACACTATCTGAAAAGGTTGCAGGAGGCGACCAGGAAATACTGGGACAAATCCGCCCTCAATACCTGGCAGGGAGAGGGATTCACCTACGGTCAGGTTGCTACAAGCATAGAAAGGTATCATATATTCTTCAGGGACGCCGGATTCTCAAAAGGGGAGCATTTCGCCCTCTGCGGGAAAAACGGGGCGCATTGGGGAATGACGTATCTCGCCATCAATACTTACGAGGCTGTTGTGGTCCCTATCCTCAACGACTTCACCTCTGAGAGTGTCGAGAACCTGACCGACCATTCTCACAGCGTTATCCTCTTTACTGATGAAGCCAAGTGGAAAACCCTTGAAATCAGTAGGATGCCTAAGCTGAGGCTGGTTTTCGACTTTGAAACCCTCCGTATCCTCTGGTGCAAGGATTCATTCATTTCTGCAGCCTATGCGTCCCTGGACAAGGCATTCTCCGAAAAATGGCCTGATGGATACGGACCGAACGATGTGGCGTTCCCTGTGGACAACTGGGATGATCTGGCTGTAATTAACTATACTTCAGGCTCTACCGGCAATCCCAAGGGGGTAATGCTTACATACCGTAATTTCAGTGCAAACGTAGATTACAGCCAGAGGAACGTTCCCTCGTCCGATAAATTCAGGATGGTGTCAATGCTGCCGATGGCCCACATGTACGGCCTCGTCATAGAGTTTATCTATCCCCTTTGTAACGGTACTGCGATCTACTGGCTGGGAAAGGCCCCTACTCCGACTACCCTTCTGAAGTGCATGGCGGATGTGAAGCCTTATCTGTTGATCACCGTTCCGCTGGTGATGGAGAAGATCTTCAAGTCAAAGATTGAGCCTGTGGTCAATAAACCGCTGATGAAGGCGGCGACTTCGATTCCTGGAATCAAGAACCTTGTATTCAAAAAGATACGCGAAGGACTCGTGAATGCTTTCGGCGGCGAAGTCCAGCAGTTCATCATGGGTGGCGCAGCCCTCAATCCAGAGGTTGAAGGATGGTTCAAGAAGATAAAGCTGCCTTATCTTGTCGGTTATGGAATGACCGAGGCCTGCCCTCTCCTTGCCTACAAGCATTGGACGAAATATGTGGCCGGGTCATGCGGTGAACCGGTTGATTGTGCGGACGTCCGGATAGACTCGTCTGATCCTCACCATGTCGTCGGGGAGATCCAGGCAAAGGGGGACAATATCTGCATCGGCTACTATAAGAACCCCGAGGCTTCCGCGAACGCCTTTACCGAAGACGGTTACCTTCGTACCGGAGACCTCGGCATCATGGATGAGGAGGGCAATATATTTATCAGGGGCCGTTCAAAGAGCATGATTCTCGGTCCTTCCGGGCAGAACATCTATCCTGAGGAAGTGGAGGCCGTCGTGAACAATCAGCCCTATGTCACCGAGTCCGTGGTGGTTGACCGTGGAGGTAAGATCGTGGCCCTCGTTTATCTTGACAAGAATATGATAGAGGCGAACAGGTTGGACGCCGAGGCGATTTCCGATATCCCGGAGAATATCAGGGTGTCTTCCAATAAGCGTCTCCCCGCATACAGCCGTATCGCCCAGGTTGAAGTGAGGGACGAACCGTTCGAGAAGACTCCGAAGATGAGCATCAAGAGGTTCCTCTATAAGTGACAATTTGGCAGGATTGCCGATTGGAACATATTTTGACTTTAACGGACCGGTCCCTTATAATAGGGTGCCGGTCCGTTAGATTATAATAAAAGCACTATATCATGGCAAAGACAAACAAAGGACAGATTGGGGTAACGACTGAAAACATTTTCCCGGTAATCAAGCAGTTCCTGTATTCCGACCACGAGATTTTCCTCCGTGAGATCGTTGCTAACGCCGTGGATGCGACGCAGAAGATGAAGGCTGTGGCATCGAACGGTGAGTTCAAGGGTGAACTTGGGGACCTCAGCGTCAGGGTTGAGCTGGACGAAAAGGAAAAGGTGTTGAAAATCACCGACAGGGGAATAGGGATGACCGAGGAGGAGGTTGACAGGTATATCAACCAGATAGCCTTCTCATCTGCGGGCGAGTTCCTTGAAAAATACAAGGACCAGAGCATCATCGGACATTTCGGCCTGGGATTCTATTCGGCTTTCATGGTGGCCCGTAAGGTCGCCATAGACACGCTATCGTGGAAGGAAGGGGCGAAACCTGTTCGATGGACATGTGATGGAAATCCTGAGTATGAGATGGTTGAAGGTGACCATGCCGACCGTGGAACGACAATTACAATCTGGATTGATGATGATTCTTCCGAATATGCTGCGAAGGGGATGATTGAAAGCCTCCTGTCGAAGTATTGCAAGTTCATGCCGGTACCCATCTTATTCGGTAAGGAGCAGGAGTGGAAAGACGGCAAGTACGTCGATACGGACCGCGACCATGTGGTGAACGGTATCGAGCCGTTATGGCAGAAGAAGCCGTCAGACCTCAAGGAAGAGGATTACATGAAGTTCTACCATGACCTCTATCCGGCCCAGGAGGAACCTATGTTCTATATCCACCTTAACGTGGACTATCCTTTCCATCTCACGGGTATCCTCTATTTCCCGAAGATCAAAGAGCGCATGGCCATCGACCGTAACAAGATCCAGCTCTATTGCAACCAGATGTTCGTCACCGACCATGTCGACAACATAGTTCCCGATTTCCTGACGCTGCTTCATGGCGTGATCGATTCTCCGGACATCCCGCTGAACGTGTCCAGGAGCTATCTCCAGAGCGACAGGAACGTGAAGATGATATCCACCTACATTACCAAGAAGGTGGCCGACCGCCTGGAGGAAATCTTCAAGGAGCAAAGGGAGGCTTTTGAGAAGAAATGGGACAATATCAAGCTCTTTATCGAGTACGGTATGCTTACGGACGAAAAGTTCTGCGAGAGGGCCCTTAAATTCGCATTGCTGAAGAATACCGAGGGCAGGTTCTTTCCCTTTGATGATTACCGCAAGGCTGTCGAGACGGAGCAGACGGACAAGGACAAGAAGGTGGTTTACCTGTATGCTACGGACACCGAGGCCCAGTATCCCTTCATCGAGGCGGCGAAGAACAAGGGTTATGATGTCCTCCTGATGGACTGCGAGCTTGACGCCCACTATGTGAACCTTCTGGAGCAGAAACTCAAGGATACCAGGTTCGCGAGGGTAGATTCCGACAGCATCGACAACCTTATCCCCAAGGAGGAGAGGATCCGTCTGGAGATGAGCGAGGCAGACAGGAAAGACCTCGGGGACATGATGAAGGCTGTCCTTCCCGAAGGAAATGACTACTATGTAGAAGGCGCGAACCTTGGGGAGGATGCCGATGCGATCCTTATCACCCAGAGCGAGTTCATGCGCCGCTATCATGACATGAGCGCGATGGGCGGTGGCATGAATTTCTATGGCCAGATGCCGGCTTCATACAATATCACGGTCAACATGGAGAACCCTCTCGTGGCCCAGGTGATCGCTGCTGAGAAGGCTGAGGTGAAACCTCAGGGAGAACTACCCGCTGAGGCTCCGAAGGATGCGTCTGAAGAGGAGAAGCAGAAAGCGCGTGAGGCCCGCACCGCTGTCATCGATGCCCACAGGGATGA
>CACXFP010000068.1 GCA_902766985.1 uncultured Bacteroidia bacterium
CTTTTCCAGAATCTCAACGGGGGACGAACCGGGAACTCCCACTTCCGACATGAACAGGGCATCGCACCTGTCCCAGAATTCCTCGACGCTCTCCATGGACATATCAGAGCCCGAATACGGAAGGTTCCACGGCCCGTGGACATCGTAGCATATCCCTTTGCCGAAAACCTCAAGGGAAGAACCGATGGTAGGTCCGGAAGGCGTTCCGGGGACGAACCTGCGCGTATTGTCAAGCGCGTCAAGCCTTTCTTTCATCATTGCCGCCATGGGGTGTCCGACCGTTATCGGCGCGGTGTCCCCCATTTCATAAAGCTCGTTGCCTCCGCACCATATAAGCAGGGCCGGATGGTTCCTCAGGCGGACGATATAATGGTCCACGATTTCCCTCATCTCATCCACCGCCTGTTTCTCCACAGGGGGGTAGTTGTCAAGTCCGGAAGAGCTCAGCGGGAAGTCCTGCCATATCATTATTCCCAGGCGATCGCATTCCTCATACAACCATTCCTTTTCGGCAAATCCACCTCCCCAGATTCGTATAGTATTTACACCCAATTCCTTATATGTGGTCAACAAACGGGTATAATCTTCTCTGGCCAGATCGGCGAAATTCGGCTTTACCGGGGTCCAGTCCACTCCCTGGAGGAACAGCGGAGTCCCGTTGACGGAACAGATCCAAGGATCGGCCTCGGGAGCAGCCCCTTTACACGGGAGCCATTCCACGGAACGGAAACCGACCTTCATCTCCCTTCCGTCCAGCACTGCCCCATCGTCGCCAAGCATCTCCAGGCGAAGGTCATAAAGAGGCTGTAAACCGGCTCCATTGGGCCACCAACGCCTTACTTTCAAATTGTTCCATTTCTTTATCGGAATTCCTGCCGGCACTGTCTCCTCCAAGACTTTCCTGCCTTCAGGAGAAATCAGCGAGACCCTGACCTTATGGGAAGGCCGGTTGTCAAAACGGAGGGAAAGAGAGCCGAGGTCCTTCGAAGATGAAGCCTCGCAAACAGCCTGGACATCCCCGATCTTCGGCGCTGAAAGGTCTTCAGAACCGATGAAGACATCATCCCAGACGCCTGTCTGAACTGTCCTGACGATCCAGTCCCAACCATAATTGAACCGTGGTTTCCATTCGGTTATCTTAGATGTCCACCCTATCTGGGCCAGGTTCTCCGGAGGGCAGCCGAATTCTATCACCAGGGTGTTGCCGCTTTCCTTGAGGTAAGGGGTTATATCGAAACGATAAGGGAGGAAGGAATTGCAGAATGTTCCCGCTTCCTTGCCGTTTATGAGGATAATCCCTTTATAGTCAAGTCCCCTGCAATCAAGATATATCTTCTCCGCCGGGGAATCTTTTTTTATCCATTCATCCGGAATGACCGCCGTCAGGAGCCACTCCCGGTTCTCAATCCACTCGAGTTCACGACTGTTCAGCCCGACGTTCCAGTCCTTCACGATGCCGGCGTCCAAAAGAGCCTTCTGGACCGATCCGGGCACCTTCATAGGGATTCCTTCGACTTCTCCCCAAGTGCTGCCGAGGGTCTCGAAATTGAAGTTCATCCTCCACACATTGGGCCTGAAACCCCATAGTTTCCATTCCAGGGAGGAAGCGTCGTGCATCGCGCCAGAAACCGTTTCAGAAGAAAGCAGCATAAGGATTGCGACAGACAGCAATCCGGTAAGTTTCCGGAAATCAATCATATTAGTTTCAAAGTTGGAATCAAGGAATATAATGTCCGTACAATATAAGAATAAAGCGCGTCAATCGCAATTTCGCCGGAAAAAACGGCGTTTTTATTATCTTTGTACTGACAAACAATCTATCCTTTCATCTATGAGACAATCCATCATCCTTTCCGCCATCCTTGCCATGGTGCTGGTTTCCTGCGATAAGGGAACGGGAATCAAGAAGTTGACACCCGTGGACTTTTCCGAAGTGGACATCCATGACTCATTCTGGAGCCCCCGGCTTGAGAAACACAAGTCAGTGACCCTCGCGGTTTGCATCGACCAGATAGAGAACCAGACGGGACGAATCCGCAACTTTGAGAATGCAGCCCGCCGCGAAGGAAACCATTCCGGCATCTTCTTCGATGATTCCGATGTTTACAAGGCCCTTGAAGGCATGGCTTACTCCCTGGCGCTCAACAGGGATCCGGAACTCGAGGCGAAATGCGACGAGTGGATTGACAAGATGGCTGCCGCCCAGCTCGAAGACGGCTACATAAACACCTTCTACACCCTCACGGGCCTGGACAAGAGGTGGACGGACACGGATATGCATGAGATGTACTGCGCAGGCCATCTCACGGAAGCCGCCATCGCCTATTACAA
>CACXFP010000069.1 GCA_902766985.1 uncultured Bacteroidia bacterium
GAATTCAACCAGTACTATCATGACAACCCCATCCTCAAGGAGCAGGATCCCGGGGTCCTGAAGATGAGGCTGGTGATGATAGACACCGTGGCATCCGTCCTCGAAAAGGCCATGGGAATCCTCGGGATAACCCTTCCTGACCGCATGTAGGGCTGAAATATCGTTTTTAGGGATTTTTTTTGATGAAAGGTTGTTGCAATTCGGAAAAATATCCTATTATTGCACTACCATTCAAATTTATCGCTAACCGAGTCATTGTGGAGTTATGATACAGGAACAGAAGAAACGTCACGTTGTCAGTTATGAGAACATGTCGCCTGAGCTGGCGGAGGTTTTTGCGGAGAAGTATCCCAAAGGCTCACAGGATTGCCTGGCAGATGTCGTCAAATATACGAAGCCGGACGGGACTCCTTTCTATGCGGTCACCATCGAGCTTCCTGATTCCGTTTACCTTGTGAAGATCAAGGTGAAGACAGATGATGTCGATGACATCGAAAGATGGCTTGACGGCGAGGAAGATGCTGGAAACGAGGAGGTGACCGGGACTTCCGGGGAATCCGACGGCGAGGGCGAGACCCTTCCT
The DNA here is from genome assembly GCA_902766985.1 of uncultured Bacteroidia bacterium. Lineage (GTDB taxonomy): Bacteria > Bacteroidota > Bacteroidia > Bacteroidales > UBA932 > Cryptobacteroides. The sequence continues at coordinate 584 of CACXFP010000069.1, forward strand.
GACGACAATATCTCCCAGTATGAAGATTCCGACGACGCCAAGGACTGACAGCCTTTCAATAAAGAGTTTGCTGAGGAAGATTCCCGAACGGAATCTTCTTCTTGTGCTTTCGCTCATTGTCGGAGTCTTTTCCGGTCTTGCGGCCATTCTCTTGAAAATACTGATCAGGCTCATCGGAAACATGGCGGCGGACCTTACCGCCGGAGGCGGTTTTGCGTATGTCCTGTATTTCGCGCTCCCGGGAGCCGGCATGCTGCTTTCCTTGCTGATCTGCCGTTTCCTTATCAGGGACAATATAGGCCATGGGGTGACGAAGGTGCTCCAGGCAGTGTCCAAAAACGATTCCAGGATCAAGCCTCACAACACCTGGTCGTCGATCGTCACCTCCGCGCTTACCATTGGCCTCGGCGGTTCGGTCGGGGCAGAGGCGCCGATTGTCTATACAGGAGCCGCCATCGGTTCCAATTTCGCAAGGGTGGCCGGCCTGTCCTACAGGAGCATGACGATCCTACTCGGATGCGGAGCCGCAGGCGCCATAGCCGGGATTTTCAACGCCCCGCTTGCAGGAGTGCTGTTCACCCTTGAGATCCTCCTTTTCAACATTTCCATGACATCGATGATGCCCCTGCTGGTCTCTTCGGTGTCGGCCACCGTAGTTTCCAGCCTTATTCTCGGGAGGTCCACGCCATTTTCGTGCACGCTGTCCCCGTTCATGATGCAGAACATCCCGTTCTATATCATCCTTGGGCTGTTCTGCGGAGCTTGTTCCCTTTATTTCACAAGGATGACGCTCTCGCTGGAAGACCGTCTCGGTGTCGTCAGGAATCCATACCTCCGGTGGGCGGTCTGCGCCGTTTCCCTCGGACTTCTGATCTTCCTGTTCCCTCCCTTGCACGGTGAGGGTTACGGTTCGTTGGGGATGCTCCTCAACGGAAGCGAGATCGTGTTCAACAGGCCTACGCCGCTCTCTTCCTTGCTCACTACGCCATGGTCCGTTCCCCTGTTCTTCCTTCTTATCCTGGTGCTGAAGGTCTTTTCGATGACTTTCACCAATGCGGGAGGGGGAGTAGGCGGTACCTTCGGTCCTACATTGTTCGTAGGGGCGATAGCGGGATTCGTGCTTGCCAGGTCGATGAACCTTCTCCTCCAGGGCTCATCCCTCAGCTTGCCGGAACAGAATTTCGTCCTTGTCGGCATGGCCGGACTCATGGCCGGAGTCATGCAGGCTCCGATGACCGCCATCTTCCTCATAGCGGAGATTACGGGAGGTTATGACCTTTTCATACCGCTGATCATTACCGCCACCATATCATTCGGGACAATCCGCATCTTTGAGAAATACTCCATCTATACCAAGAGGCTGGCTGCCAGCGGAGAGCTCCTGACGCATGATTCGGACCATTCAGTCCTCACGCTTCTGAAGACATCCGAACTGATTGAAAATGATTTCTCCCCGGTGAACATAGACGACGACCTGGGAACCCTTGTGGATGTCGTCGCCGGCTCCGGAAGGAACATTTTCCCGGTCTTGGATTCCAGGAAAAGGTTCCAGGGTTACGTATCCCTTGAGAATATCCGCAGGGACATGTTCCGTACCGATGAATACAAGACGCTCCATGTGTTCAATTTTATGTTTTCCGCCCCGGAATATGTGTATGAAGGGGAGTCCATGGAGAGCGTCATGGACAAGTTCGAACGCACCGGAGCCTGGAACCTTCCCGTTGTGAAGGCAGACAGGACATATCTCGGTTTCGTTTCCAAATCGAAGATTTTCTCCGCATACAGGAACCAGCTCAAGGTCCTCTCCCAGGATTAAGGGTGAAACACCGATACGACATGAAACAGATATACATAGACTTCATATCCCGCAAGGTTGGGGTGAAGGCCTGGCAGGCCGAGAGCTGCATCCAGCTTTTCGAGGAAGGGGGCACCATCCCGTTCATCAGCCGTTACCGCAAGGAAAGGACCGGGGGTCTCGACGACGTAGCTGTCGCAGAGATACGCCATTGGTATGACGTGTTCGGCGAAATGGACAAGCGCAAGGAATCCATTCTTTCGACCATCGAGTCCCAGGGAAAACTCACCGGGGAACTGAAGGAAAAGATAGAGGCTTGTGTCGTGACCTCGGAACTGGAGGACCTGTATCTTCCTTTCCGCCCCAAGCGCAGGACCAGGGCGACAGTGGCGAAGGAAAAGGGATTGGAGCCCCTGGCCGACATGATGTTCGAGGTGAAGGTGTCCGATCCTGAAGCGGCGGCCGCCGGATTCGTCAAAGGGGATGTCACTTCGGTGGAAGAGGCCCTCGCCGGAGCAAGGGACATAATTGCTGAAAGGCTGTCGGAGACTGCCTCCATCAGGGAGAACCTGAGGGGGATTTTCCGCGCGCGCCATATAGTTTCCGCTGCGACGAAGGCTGGGAAATCTTCCCCGGATGCTGCTAAGTACCGTTCTTATTTCCAGTTCTCCATGCCCCTGTCCAGGATTCCGGCCCATAATCTCCTGGCAATCCTAAGGGCTGTGAACGAAGGATTCCTGTCCGTCCGGATCGATGCGGATCCCGAGAGATGCGGCAAGAAGATTTATTACGATTTCTGCCAGGAGCACAGATATCCATCCGAGAAACTCGGAAGGGAAATCAGAGCCGCGGTGGACGATGCTTTCTCAAGATTGCTTGAACCGTCCCTGACCAATGAGGTGATCCGCGAGGCCAAGGAAAAGGCGGATATCGAGTCAATCAATGTTTTCGGTGAGAATCTGGGCCAGCTCCTGCTTTCTCCTCCGGTAGGACAGAAGAGGACGATGGCCATCGATCCTGGATTCCGCAATGGCTGCAAGATCGCATGTCTTGATGAAAACGGGAACCTCCTTCACCATACGATTATCTTTCCCCATCCTCCACAAAGTGAGAAAGTAAAGAGCATCATGGCCATAGGTTCCATGGTGGAAGATTATGGCATTGAGGCGATTGCGATAGGTAATGGCACGGCATCCAGGGAGACGGTCGAGTTCGTCCGCAGGGTGGGCCTTCCAGAGGATGTGAAGGTCTTTACGGTGAGCGAAGACGGCGCCTCCATCTATTCGGCCTCCGAGGTGGCGCGTGAAGAATTCCCCGATGAGGATGTCACCGTTAGGGGGGCCGTTTCAATCGGGAGAAGGCTCATGGACCCGCTGGCCGAACTGGTGAAGATAGATCCGAAATCCCTCGGAATCGGGCAGTACCAGCATGATGTAGACCAGGCGCTTCTGAGGGAAAAGCTTGATAACGTGGTTCTTATCTGCGTTAATAAGGTTGGGGTGAACCTTAATACCGCCAGTCCCTATTTGCTGAGGTATGTCTCAGGTATAGGTCCGACTCTTGCCTCCGCCATCGTAGAGTACCGTTCTTCCTGCGGAGGATTTACATCCAGGGAGCAGCTCTTGAAGGTTCCCCGCCTGGGAGCCAAGACCTTCGAGCAGTGCGCGGGTTTCCTCAGGATTCCCGGATCGGACAATCCGCTTGACAATTCGGCGGTCCATCCTGAATCGTACCATATCGTTGACAGGATGGCCAGGAATCTCGGGGTTACGGCCAGGGAACTGGTGGGGAACAGGGAACTTTGCGGGAAAATAGTGCCTCAGGATTATGTTGAGGGGGATTTCGGCCTTCCTACGGTAAATGATATCATTGCGGAGCTCATGAAGCCTGGCCGGGATCCGAGAGAAGTTGCCTCCGAGTTTGAGTTTGCCGATGACATCCGTTCCATAGACGATCTCCATCCCGGGATGGAGCTTCCCGGAATCGTCACGAACATCACCAATTTCGGAGCGTTCGTCGATATTGGTCTACACGAGAATGGGCTGATACACGTCTCGCAGATGCGTGTCCCCGGCCAGAGGGGCCAGGTGATACCTTCCAAGGTGCTGAAACTCCACCAGCAAGTGACCGTCAGCGTCTTGGATGTGGACTTGGAAAGGGGACGCATTTCCCTGCGCCTGCTCCGCTGACGCCTTTGGGCGAAATTTCCGGCTCGCTGAAAAAGGCTTCGCCGGATATTTCCGCCGCTCCGGCTGTCAGAAGCGGGCGAATTCGAGGGGATGGGGTGCCGGGCCGGGAATGGGGCAGCCGTCTCTGGCTGCAAGCCGTCCGCCAAGGAATGTCATTTTCACCCTGCCTTTGAGGGTGACTCCTTCGTAGGGGGACCAGCCGCATTTGTAGGTGACGTCTGTGTTCCTGACCGTGAATTCTTCAGCGGGGTCCAGGACGGCGAGGTCGGCATAATTTCCTGCCTTGATGATGCCTCTGTCCTTGATGCGGAATATTCTCGCGGCATTCTCAGAGAAGATGCGCGCTATCAGGGGCAGGTCTTCTTCCTTGTCGAACACTGTGGTGAGAACGGACAGGCATTCGGCTATTGATGGAAGTCCCGAGGGGCAGGTGAGGTATGGCCTGTCTTTTTCTGCAGCCAGGTGGGGAGCATGGTCTGTCCCGATAGTGTCGATAATCCCCTCACGTACGGCCTGGCGCAGGGCTTCCCGGTCCGATGCCGTTTTAACGGAAGGGTTGCATTTGA
>CACXFP010000070.1 GCA_902766985.1 uncultured Bacteroidia bacterium
CTTGAGGGAAATGCTTCGCTTCAGCTGCTTATGGATGAGATGAGGATGGATCAGGACTTCACTCCGGATCCTGTATTCACCCTTGGGCAGACTCAGAAGAGCGGAACGGCTACGGTCGAGCTCTCGGCCAGGAATCCTGACAGGAAGTCGGCCTGGCAGAGGACGACCGGTGTCTTTGCCTTTTTCAGCCTGAACGGGACAGACGCTCCGGTCGTCTTCAAAAGGGACGGTATCCGGCGGCTCATCCTAGACAATGCAAACAGGAACATTCCATCCAGCATAGGGTATCTGGACATCACGGATGAGCAGATTCCCATAACCTCAAGGTTCGATATCAGGAAAGGTGCGGCAGCCCTTTTCCACGAGAGTGTTTATAAGGCGGGAAAATGGTCTTTCACCGCAGGGCTGAGGCTGGACTGGGAGACGGGAGCCATGGACTATGACTGCCTCGCGTCGATGGATTATCTTTTCGTCCCGACGATGAGTGCCCCGAAGCCTTTGTCTGTTCCGTTCAAGGGCTCCCTTTCCCGGTCTGATTTCGAGGTTATTCCCAAATTCTCGGTCATGCTGGAGGCGGCTGAAGGTCTTTTCCTCTACGCCGGGGCTACCAAAGGTTTCCGGGCGGGTGGATTCAACACCCAGATTTTTTCGGATATCCTGCAGAACCTCGCCATGAACGCCCTGATGAATGACCTTGGGGTCCATCTGGATACGCCTCTGGTGTCCGTGGGGGCATCAAATACCATGTACAAGAGCGAACACGCATGGAACTATGAAGCCGGCCTGAGGCTCCTCAGGGGAGAATGGCACGTCGAGGCTTCGCTTTTCCTTATGGATCTAATGAACCAGCAGATGACGGTGTTCCCTCCGGGGATGTCAACCGGAAGGATGATGGCAAATGCCGGGAAAAGCAGGAGCAAGGGAGGAGAGATCTCGGTTTCATGGAAACCTGGGCGTTTCCATGCCGGTGGCGGCTGGTCGTTCAACGATGCCCGATTCGTGGAGTATTCAGACGGCAACGACGATTTCTCCGGAAAACACATCCCCTATGCTCCGGTGCACACCGTTTCCGCTGATGCCGGGTATTCTTGGCGGGCAGGGAAAGCGGAGATTGCCCTGGATGCCTTCCTTCGCGCATACGGTCCCATCTGGTGGAACGAGTACAATTCCATCAAGGAACCTTTCATAGTCCATCCGTCAGTTTCCCTCGGCGTTGCATTCTCCGGGTGGGAGGTCTATCTTCGCGGGGATAACCTTGACGGCCGTCCCGGAAAGAATTTCTATTTCAAATCAGTTGGCAAGGAATTTTTCGCCAGGGAACACCCTGAGAGCATTACTGCCGGAATAATCGTAAAAATTTAATATTATGAAAATCAAACACATCCTATTCGTCTGCACATTGCTTCTCGTTGCAGCCTGTTCGAAGAATGAAGACCCTGCTCCGGTCGTCCCCGTACCCGGAGATTACTCTGGCACGGTCAGTGTCATCTATGAAGGCGTCCCGTTCGACACCGAGGGGGTTTCAGTCAGTTTTGCCCCATCTGCAGACGGTTCCACGGCGGACATAACCATCTACAAGATCCGTTTCGTCCCTAAGATGCCGGTCACGATCGACGTCACCATTCCCGGCGTGAAACTCACCGTTGCCGGAGAGAAGATACTTCTCAGCTGCGACAACGTAGTCCCTCTTGCCATGGGTGGGGAGTTCCCTGCATATACTGTGACGGGCCTGACCGGAACCCTTGAGGGGGACGATCTGGAATTCTCGCTCAATTTCGGAAGCTATCCTACATCCTTTGACGGGGATCGGAAATAACCTGATGATATTGCTGGTCGCTCACGGGTTCCAGCCACTCGTTTGACGCTCCTTCCTGGACATCCTTGTGGTAGGTAAGGTGCTGCATCCAACTGTCGGCTGCGGCTCCGTGCCAGTGCTTTGCTCCTTCAGGGATCTCGATGACTGTCCCGGGAACCAGCTGTACAGCCGGTTTTCCCCATTCCTGGTACCATCCGCGGCCGGCCACGCAGATGAGGACCTGGACCTGTTTGTGGTGGACGTGCCAGTTGTTGCGGCAGCCGGGTTCGAAGGTCACGTTAGCTAAGCCGCCTTCCATCTGGGCCAGGTAGCTGTTGCCGGTAAAGAACTGTGCATATGCTGTGTTGGGCAGTCCCTTGGGCCAGACGGAGAAATCCACAGTCTGTACGGAGGTGTGGTTGTCTCCAAGAACGGTTTTGAGCGCCCCACGGAGTCTCTCGGCTTCTGCCAGACCGACTTTTTCCTCCAGCAGTTCAGGCAATGCACGCAGTTCTGAATCGGTAACTCCCATATTCCGCGCACCGGACACGTGGGCGATCAGTTGGGGCTCGCAGCCCGGCAGGGCGGAGATGGCGCTGACGGTAACAATCTCACGGTCGGAAAAACTGAGGTTGTTGCGGGCGAAAATATCGCCGAACAAGTGGGCCTTGAGGTAATAGTCCGTAGCAGGGACAAAACTGTAGTTGAACGGTTGTCCTGAAAGTTGCGTCTGGACGGCCGTTCCTTGTTCCAATGCATCGTAATCGGCAGGAAGCGGATCGGCTTCCTTTCCTGGATCGTCCTGGATTCCGGACGCCTGCCGTGCTGCAAGGACGTGCTGGAGGGTCCCCAGGGCATTCAGCGATCGGGGGAAACCGGTATAGGCGTACAGCTGCGATAGCGCCTCCTTGGCTTCGCTTACAGTCAATCCATTGTCAAGAGCCTCAGAGACAGCTTTTTTAAGTCCTTCCTGGTCGCCCTTGGCTTCCAATGCTGCAATGACGGCAAGTCCCTGCCGACGGGGAGAAAGTGCATTATCCATAATTTGTGCGGTTTTTTCGGTTTGGGGATTCTGGGCC
>CACXFP010000071.1 GCA_902766985.1 uncultured Bacteroidia bacterium
AGTTCCTGCCCGTCGTAAAATGCGGCGAACTGGCCCGGGGTGATGCTACGCTGCGGCATTTCGAAGAGGATGTAAAGGCCTGCATCCCTCATTATAAGGACGGCATCCTGAAGAGGCTGGCGGTATCTTATGCGGACTCTGTACCTCCTGGTCTCACCGGGAACCATTGCTTGGGCAGGACGGATCCAATGAACCTCTCCGGGGAGGATTTTAAGGCATCTCCTCATCAGGCCACGGTGCGACTGCCCTTCCCCTACATAGACGATATTCCTATCCATGTCGTTCCCTATCACGAACACGGGCTCCCTGTGTCCACCTATGGCAAGTCCCTTCCTCTGGCCTATGGTATAGAACTGGGCGCCATCGTGCTTTCCAAGTATCCTGCCCCACGGATTCTCCTTGTATCTCGTCTTTTTCACATGATGCTTTCCGCTGCGGTATGTCTCTGTCTCGAACCTGATGCTTTCGTAGGAAACCGGAGTAGAGACCGTCTCAAGGGCCGCGTCATCAAGGTCCCCGGGATCAACCGGAGAAGACAGTATTCCCTGTATCTCTCCATAGAGGGGGCAGTCATCATAGAAAGCATCGTACACCTCGACCACGTCCCCCTCGCAGGGTTTCAGCTTCTGCTGGAGAAAAACGGGAAGGTCGACCTTGCCCACGAAACAGATTCCCTGTGAATCCTTCTTGTCGGCCGACGGAAGGTCGGCCTCATGTGCAAGCTGCCGGACTTCAGGCTTGGTGATTCCGCCTATCGGGAACATGGCATGGGAAAGCTGGTCCTGGGTAAGCTGGCACAGGAAATAGCTCTGGTCCTTGTTGCAATCCGCCCCGGCGAGGAGGCTCCAGGTCCCGTCTCCGTTTTGCTCCTTGCGGCAATAATGTCCGGTCGCAACCATCTCCGCCCCGAGCTTTCGGGCGGCGTCCCAGAACGCGTCGAACTTGATCTCCCTATTGCACAGCACGTCAGGGTTCGGGGTCCGTCCCAGGGAGTACTCTTCGAACATATAATCGACCACCCGTTTGTGATATTCCTTGCTCAGGTCCACAAAATAGAACGGAATACCTATCTTCCTTGCCACGAGCTCGGCCACATACCGGTCTTCCTCCCACTCGCAGTCCCCATGAAGGGTAGTCGAAGCATCATTCCAGTTCTGCATGAACATGGCGAATACGTCATACCCCTGCCGCTTCAGCAGCAAAGCGGCCACACTGGAATCGACTCCTCCCGACAATCCTACGCAAACTTTCATATCACGGAATGCATTACAAGGGCAAAATTAATTATTTTTATTATATTTGTTTTCGACACTAAACACTATACCGGACAATGAAGACCAAGACCCTTTCGATAAAATACGAAATCTACGACTCCCCGGAAGAGATGTCTGAGGAAGACAGGGAACTGATCAAGGCCGCAGAAGAGGCGCAGAGAACGTCCTATGCACCATATTCCAAGTTCAATGTAGGAGCAGCGATCAGGCTCGACAACGGCTTGGTCATCAAGGGTTCCAATCAGGAGAATGCAGCTTCACCCGACGGCCTCTGCGCAGAAAGGACGGCCATGTTCGCCGCAAGCGCAGCGTATCCTGACAACGCCATGGTATCCATGGCCATATCAGGAGGCTATGGTTTCAAGATGGACGACATGCCCTGCACGCCTTGCGGCTCCTGCCGGCAGGTGATGGCCGAATACCAGAACAAGTCCGGCGTGCCTATGAGCGTTATCATGGCCGGGAAGAAACAGATCTGGAAATTCTTCAAGGTGGAAGACATCCTCCCCTTCATATTCAACAGCCTCGAAACAGAATAGAAAAAAGGGAAAGCTTGGCACATCGCACCGCTACGACCTCCTACCCTTGCTTCCTTCCGGCCCTGGGGGAATTCAGAGGGAGCTGGTCGTGTACGACTTTCCCTTGGAGCCACTTGGGAGACTCGAACTCACGACCTGCGCGTTACGAATGCGCTGCTCTACCGACTGAGCTAAAGTGGCATGCTTGTTAAAGCGGTGCAAATATAAGAAAAATTCTTGATGCAAGGGATATTTTCCTAAATTCGCACCAGATTACCGATCGATAATGGAATCCGACATCATCATCATAGGAGGAGGGGCTGCCGGGCTGATGGCCGCGTACGGAGCTGCGCAGGAGCTCTCCGGCAACGGGGACCCAGGCAAAGTTACCGTCCTTGAAAAAATGCCCAGGCCTGGAAGGAAAATCATGCTTACTGGTAAAGGCAGGTGCAATTTCACCAATGTAAAGGACTGGGAAGCATTTTCAGCCCATATAAGGGCAGGAAGGTCGGCGGTCAGGCACTCGTTCTTCAGCCTCTCTCCGGAAAAGATGGTCGGTTTTATTAATTCCTTCGGCACGGAGACTGTCGTGGAAAGGGGCGACAGGGCTTTTCCCGCATCATACCATGCAAGCGATATCGTGGACACCCTAGTGAGGGCATGCACAAAGGCCGGGGCAGAAATCATCACGGGTTCGGAAACGGTCTCCGTCAGCATCGATGAAAACGGGAAAACGTTTTCGGTCGAAGACTCCAGAGGCAGGATATATCGGTGCAGGAAGCTGATAATCGCCACGGGCGGCCTCTCTTACCCCGCTACCGGCTCGACAGGAGACGGCTATGCCTTTGCAGGATCTTTCGGTCACAGGACAGTGGGAACCTTCCCTTCACTCACGGCCCTTGTCCCTGCCGGATACAAGGTGACGGAAAAGCCTTCCATCGGAATGATCGCCGCGAAAGCCCTGGACGGTTATGGAGGATTCGTCGGAAAAAACGACCACCCGGACCTACCGGAAGGCTATCCTGAGACAAAAGGACACATCAACCGGAACCTGCCTCTCTCTTCCCTGGGAGAGACTCTTTGCGGACTGCACCTGAAAAATGTCGGCCTGACCGTGATCGAGAACGGAACCGCCGTCGAGACGGTGACCGGAGACGTGGATTTCACTGACGGAGGGCTGGAAGGCCCGGCCGGATTCCAGGTGAGCAGGCGCTGCGTGAAGGCATTGGTCAACGGAGCGAAGATATCCCTGGTGCTGGACATGAAACCCGGAGTCCCCGCCGGGGAACTTGAAAACAGGGTGAGAGGTCTTTGGGAAGGGATCAGGAATGACCGCCGCAGCGAAAGGATGTCTTTCACCAACCGTTACAATGTACTTCTAGGAAAGCTCCTTCCACGGGAAGCCATCAGGGCTTTCCGCATCATGAACAGGAACGCCGAAGACATGATCCAACTGTGCAAAGCGCTGAAGGGATGGAAATTCGATATCGCCGGATACGTAGGCTATGAAAGATGCGTGGTGACTGCCGGGGGCGTGGACACCGCAGGAATCATTCCGAAGACAATGGAATCAAGGCTGTGCAAGGGACTTTACTTATGCGGCGAAGTACTCGATATCGACGCTGATACCGGAGGCTACAATCTCCAGATGGCATTCTGCACCGGCCTGCTGGCCGGACGTTCTGCAGCAAATTCACTGATAAGTTCCCGCACCTGAGGGACTTGAGACAATCACTCCCCAGACGAGAGGGCACGGAAGACGGCCGCCGCGGTATTGATGCCGTCCAGGGCCGAAGAGACTATGCCGCCTGCATATCCGGCACCCTCCCCGCAAGGATATATCCCCGGCATGGAGTCATATTGGAAAGTCTTGGAATCCCTGGGAATCCTGACGGGAGATGATGTCCTGGACTCGACACCGAGGAGCAGGGCGTCATTGGTAAAATATCCTTTCATGGTCTTTTTCCCGACAATCGGGAAAACCTTCTGCAATCTTTCCGCGATATAAGGGGGAAGCAGCTCGTGCAGCGGAGCCGAGACTACGCCCGGACGGTAGGAGGTTTCCGGGAGGTCATGGGAAATGACCCCGTTGCAGAAATCTATCATCCTCTGCGCCGGAGCCGCCATCGGATTCACGTTCTCAGAAATGTATGGAGTCTTTCCGGACTTGACTGCAGATGAAGTGAATTCATACATTTTCCTCTCCACATCCCTCTGGAAATTGAGAAGGGCGAAGGGACCGTCCGCGAGATATTCCTCGGGAGTATCCTCAGGATTGATCTGGACCACCACGCCGGAATTGGCGAACCTGCCGCTCCGTGCGGAGTTGGACATTCCGTTAAGGACGACGGTTCCGGGCTCGGTGGAGGAAGGGACGAGCACTCCTCCGGGGCATTCGCAGAATGAGAACACTCCCCTGTCGTCGACCTGTTCGGTGAAAGTATATTCAGCCGCAGGCATACCAGGCTCCCATTGGCCATGGTACCGGCTGGCGTTGATGAGGTCCTGGGGGTGTTCCACCCGCACACCCATCGCGAATCCCTTTGCCTCCAAACTGAATCCTTTCGAGGATAGGAGCTCGTAGATATCCCGGGCGGAATGTCCGGTGGCAAGGATGACCGCACGGGCTTCAAAGTCCACTTTTTCATCACCGCAAAGAGCTGTCACCGTGATGTTTCCGTCTTCACTGCGAACGAAGTCCACAGCCTTCGTGCCGAAATGATACTCGCCGCCGCATTCCGTGATGAGGTTGCGCATGTTCTCGACGACTTTCGGAAGGCGGTCCGTTCCGATATGCGGACGGGCGTCTATAAGGATCTGGGGGTTGGCTCCGAAATGGACGAACTGGTACAGGACTTCCCTGACATCCCCTCTCTTAGAGGAACGGGTGTAGAGTTTACCGTCCGAAAAGGCTCCGGCGCCTCCTTCTCCGAAACAATAATTGGATTCAGGATTGACAATCCCCTCGCGGGAGATGACAGCCATGTCTGTCTTCCTTCCGTGTACATCTTTCCCCCTCTCGAGGATAATGGGCCTGAGGCCGAGGGAGATCAGCTTGAGTGAAGCGAAAAGTCCGGCAGGACCAGCGCCGACAACGATGACCGGCTCACTTGACAAGACATCCTTGTATTCGGGTATCTGGTACGGTTCGTAATGCTCATAATACTTGTAGCCCTCGATCACATACCTGTATTTCACATCTCCGCGCGCATCGATAGAACGCCTTGTGATAACGCAGGTAGCGTCTGGGTTGGGGAAGGTGGGCTGGAAGGATTTGGAAGGGTCTATCACATTGATTATGGCATTCTTGCGCAAACGCATCTGCTCCGCAGCCACTATCCTCACGTCATCGCTCCTCAGGTCCCGGCCTAAACGGCCCGTCATCTCGAACTGTATCATATCCTTATGGTATTATTCTAATAATCGGCTATTCTCGACACCGGAGCGATGTCAAGCGGGGTCTTCTCCCCGTTCTTCCACCTGAACCATCCGGCGATGGCTATCATCGCCGCATTGTCCGTCGTGAACTTGAATTCAGGAAGATGCGTTTTCCATCCCCTCTTCTTTCCCTCACGTACGACGGCCTCCCTCAAGGCGCTGTTGGCCGACACTCCGCCTCCGATGGTGACCTCCCTGATGCCGGTCTGGGCGGCAGCCTTGACCAGTTTTTTCATGAGTATGTCTATCAGGGCTTTCTGGAAACTTGCGCAGATATCCTCTTTGTTCTTCTCCATGAACTGGGGATCCTTTTTCAACTCGTCCCTGACGAAATACAGCAACGACGTCTTGATGCCGCTGAAACTGTAGTCCAGGCCGGGGATGTTGGGTTTGGCGAATTTGAACCTGTCCGGATTCCCCAGTTTTGCAAGCCTGTCGATCACCGGACCTCCGGGATAACCCAGCCCCATCATCTTGGAGCATTTGTCAAAGGCCTCCCCCACGGCATCGTCGATGGTCTGCCCGAGTATCTCGAAATCCAGAGGACTGTCCACCCGGACTATCTGGGAGTTGCCGCCGGAGACAAGCAGGCATAGGTAAGGGAATGCAGGAGGATCGTACTCCTTTCCGTCCTCACGGACGAAATTGGCAAGCACATGGCCCTGGAGGTGATTTACCATCACCATCGGGATGTCGAGGGCGACGGACATGGCCTTTGCGAAGGAGGTCCCTACCAGGAGGGACCCGAGGAGACCCGGGCCGCGGGTGAAAGCTATGGCACTGAGATCGGAAGGCTTGATCCCGGCCTTGTCCAGAGCCTGGCTGACCACCGGCACGATATTCTGTTCATGGGCCCTTGAAGCCAGTTCGGGCACGACGCCGCCGAAATCCTTGTGTACCTGCTGGCTCGCTATCACGTTGGACATCAACAGGCCGTCCTTCAGCACAGCTGCGGAAGTATCGTCGCAAGAAGACTCTATTCCAAGAATATAATCGGCCATGATTTCAAAGCAACGGCAAAAAGATGCCGAATAAACGCCTGCAAAGATACGAAAAGGTACGGAAAGGAAAGAATTTATTGTTATTTTTGCGAGATTAGGAAAAGTATCAGAATACGGCAAGGAAGATTCTAAATACCCTTTGGCTGGCATTGGCCGCCCTGATCGCCCTGGTTTTCTTGGCCTGGGGCATCCTGCAGGTCCCCTCCGTGCAGACGGCCATCGTTTCAAAGGCTGTGTCATCCATTGAAAAGAATCTCGGTGGAAAGGTCAGTTTTTCCCGCATCCATTTCATCCCGTTCAACGCCATTTCGATAGATGATATCATCATCACCGACGACAACCCCTACCAGGCGCCGCCCGAACTGGGGATGCCTCCCCGCGACACCGTCCTCCGCGCAAAGAACATATTCGCCACCATGTCCATTAAAGGTCTTTTTAAGAGAAAGGGCCTCCACCTGGGTACGGTCAGGATTGAGGACGCTTATTTCGTCCTTGCGAAAGAACCCGGCACCAGCAACCTGAAAAGGGTTTTCTCCGCCGGAGA
>CACXFP010000072.1 GCA_902766985.1 uncultured Bacteroidia bacterium
GTGACGGTGGCGGAATCTTCGACCGAACGGCTCAGCAGCCTCCCTTCAAAGCCATTCTCTTTGTAAATGTCTTCAAAGATATTGCTGGTCAGGATTATGGCCAGGTATTGGTCGCATACCAGTCCGTCCAGGACGGTTCCGGATGCTGCCGTTGAGGCCACAAGTCCCGCGCGTCGGCGGGAAGTCCTTGCAAACAGCCGGGCGATTCCCGCTATCATCCCGCTCGCCTTCATGCAGGCTCCGAAGCACATGGCGCAAATGATGAGGTATACGGTATTGAGCATTCCTGTCATTCCTTTGGTCGCTACAAGCGAATCTACTTCGGGATTGCCCGTAGTCAGCTGGACGGAATCATAAACCGTCTTCACCAGTCCGGTAAACAGGACCTTGGCCTGGGAACCCTGGACCATCGCGCCGCCGATATCTTCGATTATCGGTCTTTGGAAAAGAATGGCGAGAATCCCCGCGAGCAGGGTGGAGAGGGCGAGCACTATGAAGGCAGGCCATTTCCTCCAGATCATAATACCCGTCATCACTGGCACGATGAACAGCCATGGGGTGATGTTGAATTTGTCTTTCAACACGTCTGTATAGACCTGTACCTGGGATGCGTCGCCTCCGGAGTAGGAAAGTCCCAGTATCGTGAAAATGACCAGGGTTATCACCATGGAAGGGACGGTTGTCACCATCATGTACCGTATGTGGGTGAACAGAGGCACTTTGTTGATGGAGGATGCCATTACCGTGGTGTCGGAGAGGGGGGATATCTTGTCTCCGAAATATGCTCCTGAGATAATGGCTCCGGCAATCAGGCCTTCACTGAAGCCCTCCGCTTTCCCGATTCCAATCAGCGCTACGCCGATCGTGGCGATTGTCGTCCATGAGCTTCCTATTACAACGGAGACCAAGGCGCAGATGATGCAAGCCGTGAGGAGGAAGACTTTTGGATGTATGATCTTGACTCCGTAGCATATGAATGTTGGTACGATACCGCTTACGGTCCATGTCCCCGAAATCGCGCCGATGAGGAAAAGTATTACGATGGCGGAGGTGACGTCTCCGACATTGTCCCTTATGGCCTTTTCAAAATCGCACCATTGGACTTTGAAAAGCCACATGGACAGGAGGATGCAGACTCCTGCGGCGAACAGGAGGGACACCTGGCTGGCTCCCAGGATGGAATCGCTTCCGAAAATGCTGATGTCGACGGCCAGAAGGGCTACAAGGACTGCGAAGGGAACGAGGGAAAGACCTGTTTTGAGTGATGGATTGTCAAGTGGTGCCTTCATGATGCAAAGATAAGAAAATGAGTCATTATTCCATGGAATGATTAAATTTGCGATATGGGAAAAGTTGCAATAGTCGGATGCGGGGCGGCAGGCGCTTTCTGTGCTGCCAATCTGAGTTCCATGCGTCCAGACCTTGACATCACCGTGTTCGAGGCGGGGAAGAAACCGCTTGCGAAGGTCGCCCTGACCGGAGGCGGACGCTGCAACCTCACCAATTCTTTCGAGGACATTCCTTCCATCCGGCATGTTTACCCCCGCGGAGACCGGCTGATGAAGCGCGCACTAAAGGAATTCGGGCCTGCCGATACATGCAAGTGGTTCGAGGACAGGGGAGTGCGGCTTGTGTTCCAGGAAGACCACAGATGGTTCCCCGCTTCGCAGGATGCCATGGAGATAGTCGCGACACTGCTGAAGGGACTCGCCGGATGCCGGATGCATACGTCCAGCCGGGTCCGTTCCGTACTCCCCGGGTTACGGCTTGTGCTGGAGGATGGAAGAGAGGAATTATTTGACAATGTAGTAGTTACTACTGGAGGAGCAAGAGAGTTCCAGATGCTTTCTCCTCTTTCCCTGGAAATAGTTCCCCCGGTTCCATCCCTGTTTACTTTTGAGACGGATTCTCCCATAAGGGCGCTTTCAGGGACATCGGCCAGTGTGTCTTTGGCCATTGCGGGGACCCCGTTCAGGTCTTCCGGCAACCTCCTCGTGACCGACTGGGGTTTCAGTGGCCCTGCAGTCCTGGCCTTGTCATCCTATGCAGCAAGGCACCTCGCCGGTTCCGGCTACCGTGCGAACCTCATGGTCAACTGGCTGGGCTCTTCCGAAGAGGATATCCGACACATGCTGGAGGAAACAGTCTATGACAATCCGTCAAAACAGCTTGCGTCTGTCCACCCCGTTCCTTCCCGGCTATGGAAGTTCCTGTTGGACAAGTTCTCGGTCAATCCTGAAACAAGGTGGGGGCAGCTGGCTCCTTCCACGGTCAACCGCCTGGCGGCCCGTCTTTCCGCCGACGAATACCGGATTACCGGGAAAGGGCGTTTCAGGGAGGAATTCGTAACATGCGGGGGTGTGGCCCTGCCCGAGGTCAATCCTGGGACGATGGAGTGCCGCAAGCATCCGGGGCTTTATTTCGCAGGGGAAGTGCTTGATATCGACGCTATTACCGGTGGCTTCAACCTCCAGGCCGCATGGA
>CACXFP010000073.1 GCA_902766985.1 uncultured Bacteroidia bacterium
ATCTGTCCCTTGGACCTCAGGTTGCGATGGAAGGTGATGCCGAAACGGTGGGCCTCGTCGCGGATTTGCTGAAGGACCTTCAAGGCAAGGGAATTACGGTCGATAAACAAGGGATAAGGGTCTCCCACGCGTATGACTTCCTCAAGCCTCTTTGCCAGGCCGACCACCGTCAGCCTCTCGGTCAGGCCAAGCTCGGCAAGCGCCTGGTAGGCGAAGTCCAGCTGCCCTTTCCCGCCGTCAATCACGATAAGCTGGGGAAGGTCATCCGGAGCCTCCGCCAGCATTCGGGAGTAGCGGCGGTTCACGACCTCTTTCATGGAGGCGTAGTCATTGGCTCCGACAACGGTCTTTATCTTGAACCTGCGGTAATCTTTCTTCGAAGGCACCCCGCCGCGGAACACCACGCATGAGGCCACCGGATTCGTTCCCTGGATGTTGGAGTTGTCGAAACACTCCATATGCTCCGGAAGGACCTTCATTCCAAGGGCCTTGCGAAGGTCTTCCATTATCATGTTCCGGTATTCGTCAGGATTCGTCCTCTCCCTCTGTTTAAGGGAATTGAACTGGAATTCCCTGGCATTCTTGCCGCTGAGCTCGAGAAGGGCCAGTTTGTCCCCACGGACAGGAATCCTGAATTCCACGCCGGGGATCTCGACGTCCGGCAGGAAAGGGACCACGACCAGGGAGGCAAGGTCTCCGAATTTCGACTCTATCTCCGCGATGAATTCGCTGAGCACGGTCTCCCTGTCCTCTTCGATATTCATCTTGAAACCAAGGTTCAAGGACTGGATTATAGCCCCTCCACGGACCCTGAGGAAGTTACCGAAGGCCTCCGGACCATCGAAAACAAGAGAGAATACGTCAGCATCCCTTTCCGCGGCAGAGACTATTACGGACTTTGAATAATGCTTTTCAAGGGCTGAAATGCGGTCCTTGTAAACCTGGGCCTCCTCGAAACGCAGTGCCGCGGCCGCCTCCGACATAAGGTTCCTGTATCCCTGTATCACATCTCCAAGCCCGCCTTTCAGGAGGCGCTTTATCTCATCGATGTAAGCCCCGTATTCTTCCTTGGATATCTTCCCGACGCAGCATCCCCTGCACCTTCCGAGATGGAGTTCCAGGCAGGGACGGTATTTCCCCCTGAGGATCCCTTCCGAATTCATCTTCAGGTTGCAGGTCCGCAGGGGATAGCTTGAACGGAAGAAATCCACGAGGCTCCTTGCATAAAGGGCGGAGCTGTAGGGGCCGAAATAAGAAGAACCGTTGCGGACAACCCTCCTTGTTATGAAAACCTTCGGAAACTCGTCAGACGTGATGCATATCCACGGGTAGGTCTTGGAATCCTTCAGGAGAATATTGTAGCGGGGCTTGTATTGCTTGATAAGGTTATTTTCAAGCAGAAGGGCGTCGGATTCGGAGTCCACCACGCTGAACTGCGCGTCGGCTATCTTCGACACGAGGATGCGTGTCTTTGTGTTCAGCCTGTCCGGAGCGACGAAATACTGGGCCACCCTCTTGTGGAGGTCCTTGGCCTTTCCGACATAAATCACCGTTCCCTCGGAGTCATAATATCTATAGACTCCGGGGGAATGGGGGAATAGAGCTATTTTTTCCTTGACGGTCAATTATTTGCTCAGATCAAGAACCCTTACGTTCCTTATCTTGACACCTTCTCCGTGGCCGCAGAAGGAAATATATCCATCCTTGTTGAACATGCCGGGATGGTTCCTGTGGTCTACGGTATAGGGGTTCCTGGCGGATCCGTCGGGTGCGACATTGTGGCCTTTGCAGGCCTTGCGCAGATCTCCGTCAAGTATTACTTCGCCGTTCACGGTTACCTTCACATGGTTGCCGCGGACCTCTATCTCTTCGGTGCTCCACTCTCCAAGAGGCTTATGTTTGATCCTCTTGGCGGGAATGATGCCATAGGCCGAACCGTGGACCTGATAGTCGTTGAGGTTGGCATACATGGGAGCGTCGTGGTCCAGGATCTGGACCTCGCACATTCCGTCATATGCGGCATCCACGCCGATCGGGGTCCTCACTCCGACTCCGTTGTTCACTCCCTCGCGGAGGAAGCAGAACTCGAAACGGTAGACGAAGTCCCTGTATTTCTTCTTGGTATACAGGTTCCCGGTGCCGCTGCCGTCTGCGGAAATGTAGATGGTGCCGTTCATGATGGTATAGTTCACGAAGTTACCCTGCCATTTGTCGAGGCTGGTGCCGTCAAAAAGCATCTCGAATCCGAGTTTCTCCTCCTCGGGGGTGAGGGAGGAAACAGGGGACGGGGAATACTTGGACAGGATGCTGTTCATCTGGTTTACGGCATAGCCGTCATCGGGGTCTCCGGTGGAAAGCAGGGTTTCCGCACCTTTCTCAAATGCATACTTCATCTTGTCATAATCAAGTTCGTCCTCGCATTTGTCCGCAATGTTCTTCACGGCATAAGCAGCCTGGCGCCTGACACCGCGGTCGGGGTCGGCGAGATAATCACCGGCCAGGTTGAAGGCCTTCCTGGTAGGGATGGTTCCGACCACGGAAAGGATGTCTCCCTTCCTTGAAGGATTGGTCGTCAGGCCCAGAACCTCTGAGAGAAGGCCTACCTTTTTGCCAAAGTCCGCCTCATTGTCGTTGACAAGGGAGACATAGCTTGGAATCACGTCCTGGAAGGAGGCGGGAGCCGACTTGATGGCAGAGATGATAGCAGGGGCGGCCTTGTAGTTGTTCATGGAAGCAAGGGCGGCAACGGCGGAAGGATTCACGGACACGGCCTGGGAAAGGTATTCCACAGCCTGGTCGGTGTTGGAGGAAGCCAGAGCCGGGTACAGTCTGGAAGGATTGCCCATCTTGGGAAGGATCGAACTGATGACGTCATATCTTTCTTTTCCGCCCAGATTCCTCATCGCTTCGGCCAGGACACCGGTGAGGGTTTTCACGCCATCGGTATCGGTCCTGTCAAGCAGGGATGCCAGCTTGGGTATGTCATTGGAAGTAACCAGACCTGAAAGCAGCCTTTCGCCGCCGGCGCGCGTACCGAGGTCGTCGGAAGAGGCGAGGGCGAAAGCGTTGGGAGCGGCGGAGAGGATCCTGCGGGCGGAAGCCAGACGGAGGAGGTTGCCGTTATATTTGTCTTTGGCAAGGGCGTCCATTACGGCGCCGGAAATGTCTCCCTTGAATGACTTGAGGGCCTCAAGGGCTTCCTGACCCTTCTCACCGCCCTTCACAAGGAGGGAAATGAGGGAAGAAAGGGCCTCGGGGCCGCCCATCTTGCCGGCAGCGGTTACTGCAGTAGCTCCGATTTCTCCGCCCTTGGAAATCTGGGAAAGGACAAGGGGAAGGGAGGATGCGATGTTATTGTTGCCGAAGAAATTGAGGGCGTCGGTCCTGGCTCCTTCGGAAAGTTTGGGCCAGGTCTTGACGAGGAAGGACCCGACAGCCGGGATTCCCGCCTTTTCGGAAACGAAATCCATGACGGCATTGCGGTAGGACCTGTCACTGTCTTTCAAGGCCTTGCCAAGGAACTTGACGGCCTTGTCGGCTGTCAGGCCGGAAACCAGGGTACTTGCAGCAGCGCTCCTTTCTCCCGTATGACCGGTCTTTACAAGGGCTTTGGCCAGGACAGGGTCGTCTGCCGGAACGGACATTTCAGCCACGGGCTGAACGGGACCCAGCACATAGAGGTTCCACTCGAGGAACTGTTTGTTGTACTTGTCGGCGCATGCGGCGGCTCCGGCCTTGAATCCCTCGGTGACGGCAGCCTTATACTGGCTGTGAGCCGGATCGGAAACATACTTGGTCACGCCGCTGAGGGCATATTCCACCAGGTTGTTCTTTCCCTTGTCCTGCGGTACGAGCATCGCGGCAAGGAGTTCCACGGACCTGGGAGCGGCCTTCGCAATGTCGGCCATCGTACGGTCGAAAGCGGCTGCATTCTGGGCCGGCATTTCGGCTACGACATCGGCCACGATGGTCTCCACCGTCCTCTGGCGGGCATCCTGAGCCAGGACCAGAGAGAAGGACAGGAGGACTGATAATGCTATTGATATGATTTTCTTCATGATTTCCGGATTTTAGATCATTGATGCCCAAGGAGCGCGCATAGGCTGGTTGATGAGGTTGTTGGCCGCATCGTCGCCGATGAAGGTCTGGGTCTTGGGGTCGAAATTGAGCGTCCTTCCAAGCCTTACCGCTATCGCACCCATATTCACCACGGTGCAGCTGTGGTAGCCGTTGATCTCGTCAAGGGCAAAATGCTGGCGGCTCCGGACGCACTCCAGGAAGTCGGTGTGGCGGGGTGCGGGATCGGGCAGTTCGTTGATTATGTCCATTACATTGGGGATGGTACATTCAAAGCCCTTGTACACCTTGCCCTTAGGCCCTTCGATATAAGGAACCTTGCCCTTGCTTTCGAATCCCTCGCCTTCGAGGATGATCTTGCAGCCGTCGGCATAGGTATAGGTGACGCTGCGCCAGATACCCACCGCGTCGGGATGCTGCTGGGGCGCGTCGACCTCCACCTTCACGGGGAAATCGTCATC
>CACXFP010000074.1 GCA_902766985.1 uncultured Bacteroidia bacterium
AAGAACGAGCCGAAAAGGACGACGTCGTCGGCATTGATCCGCGGATGTACGAAATCCTCCTGCCCCTCATGGACCTTTCCGAGGAAAGTATAGGAAGCATCGTTGTTTTCATCCAGGAAAGCCATGGCCACCTTCGTATCCATATCTGTACGGACCCTCATGAATGACGGATCCACCCCGTTGTCTTCCAGGAATTTGCGTACTATCTCACCGGTATGGTCCGCACCGGTCTCCCCCACCATCGACACATTTATTCCTGCCCTCCCGAGGGAAACGGAAGAATTGAACGTGGAACCGCCGGGGTTCGCACGCATGGGCTGATCGTCCTTGAAAATAATGTCAAGGACGGTCTCTCCGATGCATATTGCCTGTCTTGCCATTGTAAAGGCCCGTCAGATTCCGAATTTCTTGAAGAAATCGTTGCCCTTGTCATCCACGAGGATGAAGGCAGGAAAATCCTCTACACGTATCTTCCAGATAGCCTCCATTCCGAGTTCGGGATATTCGACGCACTCGATGCTACGGATGCTGCTCTGGGACAGAACGGCAGCCACACCGCCGATTGTTCCGAGGTAAAAACCTCCGTGCTTCTGACATGCGTCCGTTACCACCTTCGAACGATTGCCCTTAGCTATCATCACGAGGGATGCGCCATGATCCTGGAACTCGTCCACATAGGGATCCATACGATTGGCTGTGGTGGGGCCCATGGACCCGCAGGGATAGCCTTCCGGGGTTTTGGCCGGACCGGCATACAGGATCGGATGGTCCTTGAAATAGGCGGGCATCCCTTCGCCGGCATCCAGTCTCGCCTTCAGTTTGGCATGGGCGATGTCGCGGGCCACTATGATGGTTCCATTCAGGTTCACGCGGGTGCCGACAGGGTATTTCGTAAGCTCTGCGCGAACGGAGTCAATGCCCTTGTCAAGATCTATCTCGATACCCTTTGGACCCTCTCCGGGATTGCGGAGTTCCTCTGGGATGAGTTCCGAGGGGTTAGTATCCAGCTTTTCAATCCACACGCCTTCGGCGTTTATCTTGGACTTTATATTGCGGTCCGCGCTGCAGCTGACGCCCATGCCTATAGGGCAGCTGGCTCCGTGACGGGGAAGTCGGATGACACGGATGTCATGAGCCAGGTACTTTCCGCCGAACTGGGCGCCGAGCCCTATCTTCTGCGCTTCCTTCAAGAGCTTCTGCTCAAGGTCGATGTCGCGGAAGGCCCTTCCGGTCTCGTCACCGGTAACGGGAAGGCTGTCATAGAACTTGATGCTGGCGAGCTTTACGGTAAGCAGGTTCTTTTCCGCCGATGTGCCGCCGATCACAAATGCGATATGGTAAGGCGGACATGCGGCGGTACCCAGCGACCGCATCTTCTCAACAAGGAAGGGAATGAGGGTGCCTTCGTTCTGGATGGTGGCCTTTGTCATTGGGTAGAAATAGGTTTTGTTGGCGCTGCCGCCTCCCTTTGCCACCATGACAAAACGATATTCATTGCCGCGCGTGGCCTCAATGTCGATCTGGGCAGGCAGATTGCACTTGGTGTTGACCTCGTTGTACATGTCCAGGGGGGCATTCTGGCTGTAGCGCAGATTCTCCTGTGTATATGTATCAAATACGCCCCGGCTGAGGGCTTCTTCGTCCTCAAAGTCTGTCCAAACGTGCTGGCCTTTCTCACCGTGGATGATAGCGGTGCCGGTGTCCTGGCAGAACGGGAGCACGCCCTTGACGGAAGTCTCCGCATTGCGAAGGAACTGCAGGGCCACATACCTGTCATTATCACTGGCTTCGGGATCGTTAAGGACAGCCGCAACCTGCTCATTGTGCGCGCGGCGCAGCATGAACTGGCAATCGTGGAAGGACTGCCGTGCGACCAGCGTCAATGCCTCAGGGGACACCTCCAGAATATCCTTGTCTCCCAGTTTAACGGACTTTACAAGTTTTTCGGAACCGGGAACCTTGTAGTATTCAGTAGTGTCCGGACCCAACTGGAACATGGGTGCATATTTGAAATTCACATTCATCATGAAAAAAATTAGTTGTTCATTGGTCAGTCTGCAAATTTACCTATTTTTTTATACCTTTGCAATCCAATCGCGGGTGTGTTGAAATGGTAGACAAGCCAGACTTAGGATCTGGTGCTTCACGGCGTGAGAGTTCGAGTCTCTCCACCCGCACAAGGAGACAAGTTCAGTTGGACTTGTCTCTTTTGAGAGAACCT
>CACXFP010000075.1 GCA_902766985.1 uncultured Bacteroidia bacterium
GGCTCTCTTTCCGACCTGGCGTTCAAGTATCAGGAGTCCTGGCCGGATGCCGTCAACCTGAGGATCTTCTATTTTAAAGACTCAGGACAGACGAGTTTCGAAAGGACATTCCGCCGCAGGAGGCATACCCTCGACCTCCCTCTCTCGTTCTCATCGTTTGAAGACAGGACCCTTCCAGGGACCGAGTACACCTTCAGGATCAAGACCCTTCCTGGAGTTGAATGCCTTGCCGCAGTCTTCGACAAGAGCGTCGAATCCATCAGGCAGAACTGGTGGAACACGGTATCGCTCAGGGAATTCAATGTCCCCTTTGTAGAAATGGACTCGGCCTGCGGCTCGATCGGAGAAAAGGGCCGCATCTTATACAGGGGGGCCATGATGACAAAGGGTGCAGGACTCGCAAGGGCTAACGTATCAATGGCTGTAATGGATGATGGCATAGAAGTGGAAGAGGCTGACGAGATGAAGATGGAAGACCTTGCAGCGGCGGAATCTGCTCCTCAGGAATATCTGGATTCAGATATCAGGATCAGGGAGGATTTCGCTTCAACCCTCGCCTTCGAGCCCTTCCTAAGGTCTGATGACAACGGTGACATCTCCCTTAGGTTCAAGACTTCCGACAAGCTTTCCACATATATCGTATCTCTCTATGCCCACACCATGGACATGAAGAACTCCATGTTGCGGCAGGAGATGGTAGTTTCACTGCCGGTGAAGGTTGCCGTGACAGAGCCATCCTATCTCTATTCCGGCGACAGGTACTCCCTTGCGGTTTCAGTTTCCTCCAATTCCGAGGCCGCCGTATCAGGCAAACTAATTCTATACCAGTACGATGGTCCGGACCATGGAAACTCCGCCCCCGCAAGCGTCAAATCCATGGACATCACAATCCCGGCCCATGGAACCGAATCCAGGCTGATAGAGGTCGACGTTCCGGAAACTACTGATACTGAAAAGATAATCGGCTTGAAAGCCGCCTTCGTCGCCGAAGGATTCTCCGACGGCGTCTTCGTCACCGTACCGGTCCGTCCCGCAGCACAGACCGTCACCGAGTCCCATTCGGCTGTGGTACTTCCCGGCATGGACGAAGCCGCCCTCCTCGAAAGGATACGATCCTCGTTCGTGAACGTTTCCCCGCATGGTGCCGAATACAAGGAGATATCCATAATCGACATGGTCCGCGAGGCCATCCCAGACAAGGCAGAACCGGCGTCAGACAACGTCCTCGACCTGTCCGAAGCCTTCTATGTCAGGAAGATCGCGGCCGTTCTCGGAACAGAGACAACCGGACAGACTCCATCCGAAAAACTATGGGAGAAGATCCTGGCATGCAGGAATGCGGACGGAGGATTCTCCTGGTTCCAGGGGATGCAGTCTTCCCCTGTCATCACTGCGATCCTGCTGGAAAGGTTCGCCAAGCTCTCGAAGGCCGGACTCCTCCCGGCGATCGACCTCAGTTCTGCGGTGAAATTCCTGGACCAGAACCAGTTCGACATGAGCAGACCCTATTGGTGCGGAGGGCTTGGTGATGAACAGTACATGCTTGTCCGTTCCCTCTACCCCGGAATACCCTTCGACGTGAAGCCCCGTTTCATGGCTGATGAATTCAATAAGAGGATGAAGGATTTCCGGAAGGATGCCAAGGAATATCTCGTACCCGGCAGGATCAGGGGGATGAACGGCCGCATACTGGCCAAGGCCAGGAGGATCCGCACCCTCTCCAACCTGCTTTCATCCAGCGAAGGAATCGCCCTTGCAAAGACTTGGGGAGTCTCCCTGGCCGCATCTTCCAGGATGAAGAAATCCCTCGAGGCCGACATCGTCTCCCTGCTCGAATATGCAGTGGAACATCCCGACGGCGGCATGTACTACCCCAATGCCGTAATGCCGTACCGCGGCCTGCTTGAGAGTGAAGCCTATGCCCATTCCCTCATCTGCGACCTCCTCTCCCTCCACGGCACCTCAGGATGCATGAAGGTCGCCGACGGGATCCGTATCTGGCTCATGCTCCAGAAAGAGACTCAGAAATGGGGGGCGGACCCGGCCTTCGTGGATGCAATCAATTCGATAATGGAAGGTTCAGAGGAGGTCAAGGCTACCAAGGTCATCCTCATGTCCAAGACGTACGAGAAGCCCTTCAACGAAATCAAGGCCGCAGGAAACGGTTTCACCATCGAAAGGAAGCTGTTCCGCAAGGAAGAGGCTTCCGGAAAAGAAATCCTCACCGAAGTCAAGCCGGGAGAAACAGTTCGCAAGGGTGAGAAACTACTCGCAGAATACAGGATCTGGAACCAGGAGAACCGCAGCTTCGTGGTTGTGGAAGTTCCCCGTGAGGCATCTTTCCGTCCCGTCAACCAGCTCTCAGGCCGCTACGGATTCGGCATGAGGCCGTTGAGGGTGAACGGGTGGTACACTTTCACCCCGGGAGGCTACCGCGACGTCAAGGCTGACAGGAGCCTGTTCTTCTTCGACTCATATCCCGAGGAGAACACCACCCTGAAAGAAGAGTTCTTCGCCACCCAGACCGGGACATAC